>NZ_DALZQC010000041.1:0-26495 GCF_032017145.1 Brevundimonas sp. | reverse complement strand
CGCCCTGGGCCAGAGCCTGGGGGATGAAGGCGCGGCCGTCGGCGGCCGATCCCGGCAGGGCGACGAACAGGGCGCCGGGCGCGACCTTGCGGCTGTCGGCGGTCACGCCGGTGATGACGGGATCGGAGGCCACGTCGCGGCGCAGCAGGTCGGACAGGTGAAGCGCGCTCACAGCCCGTCCCCCGCCACGTCCTGATAGGCAGGAACCTTCTCGCCCATGGCGGTGCGCCAGCGGTCTTCGCGCCGCTCCACGCCCAGGAAGCCGGCGATGCGGTCGGCGATGTTCTTCACGGCCGGCGCCGCGACATAGGCGCCGGTCTTGGGATAGGTCCCCGGCTCGTCCATCACGATCAGGATGGCGTAGCGTTTGCCGTTCAGCGGACCATCGACGGGGAAGACCGCCGCGAAGGAGCCGAGCGCGTGGCTGGGGTCGTAACGGCCGCCGACCAGCTTGTTGGCCGATCCGGTCTTGCCGCCCACGCGCAGGCCGGGCGCGTCGGCGAAACCGCCCGACCCCTTGACCACATTGCGGCGCATCAGATCCAGAATGGTGCGCGAGGTTTCCTCGGTGACGACCTGCTGGGGCTGGACGCCGCGCGCCCCGCCCTTGCGCAGGCTCAAGGGGATCATGCGCCCGCCGTTGGTCAGGGCGCCCATGGCCTGTATCATCTGGGCCGGGGTGATCATGATGCCGTAGCCGAACGACAGCGACGCCAGGGTCGAGTTGTCCCAGCGGCGCGGCGCGACGGGCTTGGCCGATTCCTTCAGTTCGATCCTGGCGGCGTCCAGCAGACCCAGCCGCTGGAAATAGCTGCGCATCACGTCCGGCCCCATCTGCACCGCCAGTTGCGAGGTGCCGATGTTGGAGGAGTGCAGATAGACCTCTTCCAGGGTCATCACCCGGTTCTGGGCGTGGAAGTCCTTGATCTTGCGGTCGCCGATCTGGAAGGCCTGGGAGGCGTCGAACAGGGTGTTCATGTCCGCCCGACCGGTGTCCAGGCCGGCGGCGACGGTGAAGGTCTTGAACACCGACCCCATCTCATAGTGGCCCGAGACGGCGCGGTTCAGCGTCGCCCCATCGGGCGCCGCGCCGCGATTGGCCGAGTTGAAGGTCGGCCATGAGGCCATGCCCAGCACCTCGCCGGTCTGGACGTCGGTGACGATGCCGACGGCGCCCTTGGCCTGGTTCTTGATCGCGGCGGCGGCCAGTTCGTTCTCCAGCACGCCCTGGACGCGCAGGTCGATGGACAGGGGGAAGGTCTCGCCCCGCTGGCCCGCCGCGCGGATTTCGTCGTTGAAGGCCAGTTCGGCGCCCGACACGCCCTGCCCGCCCGTATCGGCGTCGCCGATCAGGTGGACGGCCGAGGTTCCCAGCGGATAGGCGCGGCGATCCTCGGGCTCGAAGGTGACGCCGCCCAGAGCCAGGTCGTGGACGGCGGCCTTTTCCTGGGGCGTCAGGCCGGTCAGGGCGATCAGGCGGCGGTCGCCGGCCAGAACCCGCTTCAGCCGGTCGCTGGAGATACGCGGCAGGGCGCGGCGCAGCTGGCGATAGGCCAGGTCGCGATCCCAGATCTCGGCGGGGTCGATATAGAGGCCGTAGTGGACGATGTTGGTGGCCAGCAGCTCGCCGTTGCGATCCGTCAGATCGCCGCGCACCAGGGCGTCGGGATTGGCGCCGGCGCCGCGTCCGCCGCCGGGAGCCAGGAGCGCCTTATAGGACGCGCCCAGCGCCAGCCCGACGAAGACGCACGAAAAGACGATCAGGATCAGGAAGATGCGGACGCGCGTGTCCTCTTCCGGCCGGGCGTCGGCGCGGGCGCGTTCGAACCCATGCTCCAGCCGCCAGACCAGTTCGGACAGCCAGCGCCAGAACGGCGACAGGCGACCCTGCAGCCGCTCCTGGAAGTCGCCGCCCGGCGCGGGGCGGTGATAGCGATGATCCTGAACGCTCATTGCGGCGTCTCATGAGCGGGGGCGAGCGCGGCGTCGTCGGCGATTGCGGGCGCGGCCGGCGTCGCAGCGGGGGCGGCGGAGGTGGCGGTCGGCTTCGCGGCGGGGGCGGCGGGCTTCAGGGCGGTCAGCTGACCCTCCCCCGCCTGGCGGTGAACGTCGACCGGAGCCATGCCGATCTGGCGCGACAGGGCCTCCAGCCGGGCGGGCTGCTCCAGACGGGCGACCTCGGCGCGCAGCAGGCGGACCCGCTGGCCGTTCTCGCGGATGTCCTGCTCCAGCTGGGCGATGCGGCTGCTTTCGCGCGCGGCGGCGGCCTTGGCGGCATAGACGGACACGATCATGATCGCGACCAGGGCCACGCCGATGATCTCGACCCAGCGCACGCCGCGCACCTTCCAGTCGAACAGACGCTGAAGAGCGGTGCGGCAATAGGTGAAGAAGGGCGCCGTGGTCATGCCGCCGCCCTCCCCTCGATCTTGCCCCAGGCCGGAGCCTCTGTGCGGACCGCTGCCCGCAGCTTGGCCGAACGGGCGCGGGGATTGGTCGAACGCTCTTCGTCGCCTGCCTCGCGCGCACCCTTGAACTGAAGCGTGAAGCTGGGCTTGCGCGGATCGACCGTCATCGGCGCGTGGCGCGAACCGGCGGGGGCGTTGCCCGTGCGTTCGGTCAGGAAGGCCTTGACGATGCGGTCTTCCAGCGAATGGAAGGTGACGACGGCCAGACGCCCGCCGGGCGCCAGGGTCGCCTCGGCCGCCTCCAGCCCGCGCTCCAGTTCGCCCAGTTCGTCGTTCACGGCGATGCGCAGCGCCTGGAACACGCGCGTCGCCGGATGGATGGGCGCGCCGCGACGGCCGCCCAGGGCCTTTTCGACCACCTCGGCCAGATCCAGGGTGCGGGTGAAGGGCTGTTCGACACGGCGACGCAGGATGGCGGTGGCGACGCGGCCCGACTGACGCTCCTCGCCATACAGTTTGAAGATGTGGGCCAGGGGCCCGTGGTCCCAGGTGTTGACGATGTCGGCGGCGGTCGCGCCCTCATCCGACATGCGCATGTCCAGCGGCCCGTCGCGCATGAAGGAGAAGCCGCGCTCGGCCTGATCCAGCTGCATGGACGACACGCCGATGTCGAACACGGCGCCGTTCAACTTCGCCGCGCCGCTGTCGGCGAAAGAACTTTCAGCGAAGGCTTGGGCCAGGCCCGAGAAGGGGGTGCGGATCAGCTGGAACCGGCCGGGAAAGTCCTCAGCGACCGCCTCGGCGTGCGGCTGAACCGTCGGGTCGCGGTCCAAGGCGATGACCTGGGCGCCCGTCTTGAGGATGGCGCGGGTGTAGCCTCCGGCGCCGAAGGTGGCGTCGATCATCACATCGCCGGGCGCGGGCGACAGGGCTTCGATCACCTCGGCCAACAGGACGGGGGCGTGGGGAGAATTGGGGGAAGCGTCAGTCACGATCCGCCTCCCGCCAGTTTCATCTGGGCCTGCAGCTTCAGGGCGCCGATCTGGGCCATTCCGGCCTTGGCCAGGGCGCGCTGCTCGGCGCGGCGGCCCGCCCATTTCTCGCGCGACCAGATCTGGAAACGGTCATTCAGACCGACGATGACGACGGTGTCGTCCAGCCCCGCCTCGGCGCACAGGCTTTCCGGCAGGGTGATCCGACCGCCGGAATCATAGGCCAGGCGCACCTGCTCGCCCATGACCTGCCACTCCAACGCCGAACGCTCCTCGGAGCCGAACGGCAGGGCCTCGATCATTTCGGCATAGACGGCGAACAGGCGGTCGCCGCCCGCCTCCAGACAGTCAGCCTCGATGGAAGGGAAGATGAAGACGCCGCCGGCCGCGCCGTTTTCGGCCGTGCGGAAATCGTTGGGGATCAGGAGACGGCGCTTGCCGTCCAGCTGCTTCTCATAGGTCGAGAGAAACACGCCCTGCCCAATCGGACCCTTCGGCCCGTCCCTAGATGCCTGACGAACGCCCGCCGCGCCCGCCTTTCAGCCCCAAATCATGATTTTGGGATAGCATGGGACGAAATGGGCCTCAATGGGATAGAGACCAAGATTTAACCATGTTTTGACGTGTGGTGACCTGAACACGCCTATCGATAAGGAACATACACAGAACATGCAAAGTATTCACAGCCTGTGAAGCGTTCTAACCTTCGTTGCACCGACAAGAGGTTAAGGAAGACAGGGCTGCGCCTGATCCGCCAGAACGCTGAAATGCGGGGATAATCCGAACACGGACCACGATGGCGCATTCGGACAGGCCGAGGGCCGACAAGCCCTGAGGAAGAATATGCCAGACGGCCTGTAAGCCGGGTTTTGTTCCGCTCCGAAAAGCGGCGACGATCATTCCTCTGGACCGACCATTGCTGATCGGTTCTCGCGACCTACCCGGACATCTGAGGCGGTGAACCCCGCGAGCGAGCCCGCGCGATGTCCCTATTTGGTCTTGCTCCAGGCGGGGCTTGCCATGCCGTCCCTGTTGCCAGGCACGCGGTGGGCTCTTACCCCACCCTTTCACCCTTACCGGCCTCGCAAGGCCGGAGGTTTGCTTTCTGTGGCGCTATCCCTCGGGTCGCCCCGGGCGGAAGTTATCCGCCGCCTTTTCACCGTGGAGCCCGGACTTTCCTCGACGGGATCAAGTCCCGCCGCGACCGCCCAGCCGTCTGGCGCGCGCTAGATGCGCGTAACTGGAGCGAAGGTCAATCCAGCACGCCCGTCACGCTTTCGGCGCTGGCGAGTTGGAGCAGGCCGACCAGGCGGGCGCGGGTTTCCCCGTCGGCGACGCCGTCGATGCGGCCGGGGCGCCAGTGGCGCTGGAAGGCGCGGACGGCGGTTTCGGTGTCCGCATCATAGTCGCCGCCGGGTTTCAGGCCATAACCCAGCCGGTGCAGCCCGGCGCGCAGAACGATGACGCCGATGCCTTGGTCGCCCTTTTGCAACAGGCCGCCCAGGGCCTGTATGCGTTCGGGCGCCGGCTCGAACCACAGGCCATGACCGGCCTCGGCCAGACGTTTCCAGGGAAAGCGTTCACCGGGATCTTCCTTGCGGTCCGGCGCCAGGTCGGAATGGCCGATGATGCGGTTGTCGGGGATGGTCCAGCGGCTGCGGATGTCGCCGATCAGGACTATGACCGCCGCGATCTGAGCCCCGGGAAAGTCGCGATAGCCCAACTCATGGCCCGGATTGACCATCTCTATGCCGATAGAGGCGGCGTTGCAGTCGTCCTGGCCCTGCCAGACGCCGCGACCGGCGTGCCAGGCGCGCCGTTCTTCCGGCACAAGCTGGAAGATGCGGCCGTCTTCCTCGATCAGATAATGGGCCGAGACCTTGGCCTCGGGATCGCGCAGGCGCGCCAGGGCGGCCTCGCCGGTCTGCATCCCTGTGTAATGAAGCACCAGCATGTCGGGCGGCGCACGGCGCGCGTCGAAGTTGGGCGAAGGCGCGTCGATGAAGGCGATCATGAAGGCGTGGCCTCAGCGGCCGTTGCGTTCCCAGCCATAGGCGACCCAGGCGCCGTCCACCTTGTGCGCCTCGATCAGGTCGGGATCGCCGGCGCGGCGGCGCGGCGTCATGGTGCGACGGGTCCGCATCACCAGACCGACCAGGAAGACCAGCACCCCGGCGAACAGGGCGATCACCGCCACTGCGGCGGCGGTGAAGACGGCCAGAACCGCCCCCACGGCCATGGCGGCGACGGCCGCAATCATGCCGGCGAGCCACATCACCGAGGCGACCAGGCCGTTGGGACGGCGGCGGGCGGCGAAACCGATAGTGGCGAGACGTTCAGGCTGGAACATGGATCATCCTTTCAGGCGATCCGGGGAACGCCTGAATCGCAATGTCGGTCCATCGGGGCCTGCGGTCAATGGACTGCGGCGCACAGCCGCGCTGCGACGCCCCCGTCAGAACATCGGCTGGTCGGCCAGGACCACGGCGCCCTGGCTGCGCATCCGGTCGCTGTCGATCCGCCGCATGACCGCCTGGGCCTGGGGATCGGCCATCACCCCGCCCAGCGTGACCAGGGCCTTTGCGGCCTCGGTCTGGACGCCGAACATTTCGGAAAGGGCCTGCCACGGCGACTTCTCCTTGGGGAAATGTTTGAAGCGCACGGACTGGTCGGCGGGAATCTTGGCCAGCTGCTTGGCCTTTGCCACCGCCTCGGTCAGGCCGCCCAGTTGATCCACCAGCCCCAGCGGCAGGGCCTGCGCGCCCGTCCAGACGCGACCCTTGGCGATCTCGCGCACCCGTTCCGCCGGCAGTTTGCGGCCCGTGGCGACGCGGCTGATGAAGTCGTCGTAGATGCGGTCCATCTGACCCGAGAAGGCCGCGCGCTGGGCCGGGGTGAAGCTTTGGCTGGGCGAGAAGGCGTCGGCGTATTCGCCGCCCACCGTCAGGCCGCGCATGTCGACGCCGAAGCGGCCCAAAGCGTCGGCCAGCACGAACTTGCCGCCGAACACGCCGATGGAGCCGGTCAGGGTGGTCGGCTGGGCCACGATCCAGTCGGCTTCGGAACTGACCCAATAGCCGCCCGAGGCCGCATAGGCGCCCATGGAGACCACCACCGGCTTGCCGACCGCCCGCGCCGCGCGCACGGCCGCCAGGATCTGTTCGGACGCCTCGGGCGAGCCGCCGGGCGAGGAGACGCGGAAGACGATGGCCTTGACGTCCTTGTCCTCGATAGCGTCGTAGATGGCCTCTGCCGTGTCGTCGGAATGGATGGACGACCCGCCGCCGAAGCCGCCCCCGCCGCCTCGACCGGTGACGATGGCCCCCTCGCCGCCCACGATGGCGATGGCGTTCCGGCCCGAGCCGGCGCGTTCGCCCTTCTGGCTCAGATATTTGCCGAACTCGACGATCTGGGCGCCCTTGCCGGCGCGGGCCTTGACGGCGATCTCCGCCTCCTCGACCTGGCCGACCTTGTCGATCAGGCGGTTGGCCAGGGCCTGTTCGGCCGTATAGGGGCCGGCCTCGACCAGGGTCTTCAGCGCCGGGGCCGTGGTCTTGCGATCCTGGGCGGCGTGGCCCAGGGCGCTGTCGTAGATGGAGGTCATCCAGGCGGTCATGGCCTCGCGGTGCGGGCCGGTGTAATCGCTCTGGGTATATTCGTTGACGGCGTTCTTGTATTCGTAGCGCTGCTCGAACTCGGCCTTCACCCCGTATTTCTGGAAGGCGCGCCCCAGGAACAGGCTGTCGGCCGAGAAGCCCACGGCCTGGAAGCCGGCGGTGTTCTGCATCCACAGCTCCGACGCCGAGGCCCCGACCATATAGGTGGACATCACCGCCCCCATCGGCGCGAAGCCCTGGCTGTGGGCGATGACCGGCTTGCCCGAGGCGCGGAAGCGGTGGATGGCCTGGCGCAGTTCGTCGGCGGTGGCGGGCGTCATACCGCTTTCCGGCAGGCGGATCAGCACGGCCTTGACGCTGCTGTCGCCCTGGGCCTGCTGCAGGCCATCGACCACGCGGGTCAGGGCCAGACCGGAGCCGCCGAAGGCCGCGAACGGATTTGACGACGGCTGGTCGGTGATCCCGTCGCGCAGGTCCAGCTCTAGCACCGTATTGGCCGGGGTCGTCGGCTTGGACGTCGAGGCGACGGCGACCGTCAGCAGCACCACGGGAATCACGACCACGAACAGGATCAACCCGGTGAAGACACCCAGGACCGTCAGAAAGAATTGCTTCATCGGAGGGAAAACGCGCGCTCGCAGGCCGGAAATGGCCGGGCCAGCATAGGGGGCGCGCCGCCGTCGTCAAATGAAGCTGTCGCATGACGGCGACCATCGCGGCCGCTCATGTTGCAATGCAGCGGCGGCGATTGATGCAGACGGCGAAAATCCCTATATGAGCGGCCTGTCGGCGCGGCCTGAAATCGCGCGTGTAATACGAGGAGACCGGGCGATGCTGGTCACCCTGATGAAGTCCAAGCTGCACCGGGCCACGGTGACCCAGGCCGATCTCGATTACGAGGGATCGATCGCCATCGACATGGATCTGCTGGACGCCGCAGGCATCTATCCGCACGAACAGGTCGATGTGCTGAACATCACCAATGGCGCGCGTTTCACCACCTACGCCATCGAGGCCCCACGCGGCTCGCGCGTCATCGGCGTCAATGGCGCCGCCGCCCGCCTGGTCCAGAAGAACGACAAGGTCATCGTGGTCACCTATGGCCAGATGCCCCAGGAAGAAGCCCGTCAGTGGAGCCCGAACGTGGTCCTGCTGGACGACGCCAACGCGATCAAGCCCGCCGGCTGAAGCCGTCTCCTCCCCACATCGTGGGGAGGGGGACCGTCGGCGCAGCCGTTGGTGGAGGGGCTCTCGACGCCCAACGAAATGCAAAAAGGCCCGCCGTCGCCGGCGGGCCTTTCTTCGTTTCGGCCGACAGGATCAGCGGGCAATGTCGTAAACGCCCGTGATATCGATCCGCACCGTCAGTTCGCCCGCCGACACCGGCGTGCTCTCGTCGCGGACGGCCATGGCGCGCGCAGCGAACATCGGCACAGGCGGCTGGGGCGTATAGCCGCCGCCTTCGGTCAGGTTGCGTATGCCCGACAGCTGGACGTTCAGCGACTGGGCGTACAGCTGGGCCTTGGCCTGCAGGTTGCGAACCGCCAGTTGGCGCGCCTGGTTCTCGGCCGTCGTTGGGTCCTTCAGGCCGAAGCTGATGCCGTCGATCTGGTTGACGCCGGCCGCGACCACGGCGTCGGCGGTTCCGCCCACCTTGGTCAGGTCGTTGATCACCACCGTCACACGGTTGACCGCCTGATAGCCGCGCAGCTTGGGCGGTTCGTTCTGCTGATAGTCATATTGGGCCGACAGGTTCAGGCCCGAGGTCTGGATGTCGCGCTCGGCGATGCCCGCACGACGCAGGGCGGCGACGACGCGCGTCATCTGGGCAGCGTTGTCGCGCATGGCGGCCTGGGCGGTCGGCGCCTCGGTCTGGACGCCGAAGGTGATGGTGGCCATGTCGGGCGCGGCCTTGACCTCGCCATAGGCCGACAGGTTCAGCGACGGCGCGGGCTGCATCATGTGCATGGCTCCCATGGAGGGTTCGGAAGTTTGGGCCATGGCGCGCGGCGTGGCGGCGGCCATGAAGGCGGCGGCGGCGACCGCGCCTCCCAGAGCCAGCGTCTTCAGGGCGGGGGTGGTCAGGCGCTTGGCGCTCAGGGTGCGGGTCATGCGGTTCGTCTCCGTATTCGATCCAGAAGCGACGGGCTCGTCGATCCGTTGCGGGGACCTTGGCCGTTCTCGCCTGAATGAACGCCCTTCGAGGCTTTGCAGTTTCCGTTCATCTTGATGAATTCGACGAAAGACAACCTTCTGAAGCGCCTGCGCTTGGCAAGCCGCGCCCGCGCCTGCTAGGCGAACCTCCTTCCGCCGAGGCGCGCCTTGGGGGCCTGTAGCTCAATGGTTAGAGCCGACCGCTCATAACGGTCTGGTTGGGGGTTCGAGTCCCTCCGGGCCTACCACTCCTCAAACGAAAACGGCGGCCCCGGAGGGCCGCCGCGTCGGTCTTGGATGGCGCCTTGGAGATCAGGTGACTTTCTTGGCGACGGTGACGCCGAGCACGAGGAAGACCGCGAAGACGATCAGGGCGACGACGAACAAGAGTTTGGCGATGCCGGCGGCTGCGCCTGCTATGCCGCCGAAGCCCAGCAGGCCCGCCACGACGGCGATTACTGCGAAGATCAAAGCCCATTTCAACATTGCGTTCTCCTTTGACTGCACAACGACAGCGGTGAGACGGAGTTCCGGCGGGGCTCGCAAATCGTGGACAGATTGTCGCAGAGACGGGGCAGGAACGGACGTCGCGCCTCCCCTCCCCTTCTGAAGGTGGTCCCCCTATATGGCGGGCCTGATCGCTTTCGGAGTTTTCCCCATGGCCTATGTCGCACGCACCGACCGACCCGCCGACAAGGCGGCGCGCTATCATGAGGTCGAGGCGGAAATCCTGGCCGTGCTGGATGGGGAGCCGAACGTGACGGCGCGGATGGCGACGGTCGCCTCGATGCTGGCGGATGCGTTCGAACACTATTTCTGGACCGGCTTCTATGTCGTGGCGCCGGACAGGGCGGACGAACTGGTGGTCGGGCCTTATCAGGGAACGCTGGGCTGTCTGCGGATCGCCTTCGGGCGCGGGGTTTGCGGGGCGGCGGCGGCGACTGGGCAGACGCAGTTAGTCGAGGACGTTCATGCCTTCCCCGGCCACATCGCCTGCGACAGCCGTTCCGCCAGCGAGATCGTGGTTCCGGTGCGGGATGCGTCGGGCGCCCTGATCGCCGTGTTCGACGTGGATGCGACGACCCCGTCCGCCTTCGACACCGAGGATCAGATTGCGCTGGAGCGTCTGATGGCGCGGGTGTTCGCGACCGGTTGATCGCGTGATGGGCGGCTCTATGGTTCCTGGCGACAGGGAGGATGCGATGAGCCAGCGGACGATGGCGATCACGGGCGGGCACGGTGTCCTGGGCCGGGCGGTTCTGGAGGCGGCGCTGAACGCCGGCTGGCAAGTCGCCGTCATCGATCATGCGACGGGCCATGCCGTGCCGAACGGCGTGCTGGAGGTCGGCGGGATCGATCTGACCGACGCCGATCAGGCGCAGCGGGCCGTCGATACGGTGATCGCGCGGTTCGGACGGCTGGACGCCCTGCTGAACATCGCCGGCGGCTTCGTCTGGCAGACGACCGACGACGCCGCCCCGGCCTGGGACCGGATGCACGCGCTGAACGTGACCACGGCGCTGAACGCCAGCCGGGCGGCTCTGTCGGCGCTGAAGGCCTCGCCAGAGGGGCGGATCGTCAATGTCGGATCGGCCGCCGCCCTGAAGGCCGGCGCCGGCATGGGGGCCTATGGCGCGGCCAAGGCCGGGGTCCACGCCCTGACCCAGGCGCTGGCCGAAGAGTTGAAGAGCACATCCGTCACCGTCAACGCCGTCCTGCCCTCCATCATCGACACCCCCGCCAACCGCAAGGCCATGCCCGACGCCGATCCGGCGGCCTGGGTCGCGCCGGCCGATCTGGCGGCGGTGATCCTGTTTCTGGCCTCGTCCGAGAGCCGGGCCATGACCGGCGCCCTGGTGCCCGTGACGGGCCGAGTCTGATGCGAAGCGACCGGGTTCGCAGCGTCCTTTATCTGCCCGCCTCCAACGCGCGAGCCATCGAGAAGGCCCGGACGCTGGATTGCGATGTCGCCGTGCTGGACCTGGAGGATGCGGTGGCGCCCGAGGCCAAGGCCGCCGCGCGCGACGCCGCCGTAGAGGCGGTTCGGGGCGGCGGGTTCGTGCCGCGCCTGGGCGTGCGGATCAACGGGCTGGACACCGACTGGGGGCTGGACGACCTGGCGGCGATGAAGGCGGCGGGGGCCACGCTGGTCGTCGCGCCCAAGGTGGAGACGCCCGAGGCGGTGCACGCCCTGTCCGCCGGCCTGGCCAAGGGTTGCGCCCTGTGGGCCATGATCGAGACGCCGCGCGCCCTGCTGGCCCTGGCCGACATCGCTGCGGCGGACGGGGCGCTGGACGGGCTGATGCTGGGGGTCAACGACCTGGCCAAGGCGCTGGGAACGGGGGCGTCGCCGGATCGGGAGCCGTTCAAGCCCTGGCTGGCGTTGCTGGTCGCCGCCGCGCGGGCCAACGGATTGCTGGCCATCGACGGGGTGTTCAACCGGATCGACGACGCGGACGGGCTGGCGGCCGAGGCGGCGCAAGGCAGGCTGTATGGGTTCGACGGCAAGAGCCTGGTCCACCCGTCACAGATCGCCGGGGCCAACGTCGCCTTTTCGCCTTCGGAGGCCGAGATCGCGCAGGCCCGCGCTGTGGTCGCCGCCTTCGCGGAGCCGCAGGCAGAAGGTCAGGGCGCGATCCGGGTGAACGGGGCGATGGTCGAACGGCTGCATCTGGAACAGGCGCAGGCCGTGCTGGCGCGGGCGGATTGACCGCCCGTCTCCTCCCCACTCGTGGGGAGGGGGGCCGCCCCCAGGTCTCGCCAAAGGCGAGCCCGAGGACAGGCTACGCGGTGGAGGGGCTCTTTAAAGTCCCACAAGCGCCTGTGATGCGGTGCAGAACCCCTCCGTCTCTCCGCTGCGCTTCGAGCCACCTGCCCATGAAATGGGGAGGAGACAATGGGATCGGACCTAGCGGGTGGGAGGCAACCGCCCTAAACCTCGCGTCAAACCTCAGCGGACCCGCCTTGCCCCTCCCCTCTGACACATCTGCAAGAATCCCGGCCTGGGTCTGTGCGCCCGGCGTGCTGAAGGTTCCGTTCCTAAACGTCTTCCTGGCCGACTACGACCTGCGGCGACTGCCGGGGGACGATGTTCAGGCCGTGCTGGGCTGGGGGATGAAGCCGACGGCGGCAGCGGGGCGAAGGTGGGCGCAGAAGAAGAGCCGGCCCTATGTGGCGCTGGAGGACGGGTTCCTGAGGTCGGTCGGGATCGGCGAGACGGGGGCGACGAGCCTCAGCCTGATCGTCGATGATCTGGGAGTCTATTACGATGCGACGCGGCCCAGCCGGCTGGAGCATCTGATCCAGACGGCCGACGACTGGTGCGACGCGGCCATGATCGCGCGGGCGCGCGGGCTGATCGACCGGATCGTGGCGTCAGGCGTGTCCAAGACCAATATGGGCGGGCCGCTGGATTCGGGCCTGCTGAAGCGCGGCCGCCGCGTGCTGATCGTGGACCAGACGTTCGGGGACGCCTCCATCGCCCATGGGCTGGCCACGGCGCAGAGTTTCGACGACATGATCGCGGCCGCCCGACGCGACGAGCCGGACGCCCAGTTGATCGTCAAACGCCACCCGGCGGTGGCGGCGGGCAAGAAGCGCGGCTGCGTGACGGACCTGACAAGCGTCACCCTGGTCGATACGGACGTGCGGCCCGCCGACCTGCTGGCGGCGGTGGATGCGGTCTATTGCGTCACCTCGGCCCTGGGGTTCGAGGCGCTGTTGCGCGGCCTGCCGGTGCGCTGTTTCGGGGTGCCCTTCTATTCCGGCTGGGGCCTGACGACCGATGCGGTCCAGACCGGACGCCGGGGCGCTGCGCGATCGATCGAACAGGTCGCCGCCGCCGCCCTGATCGCCTACAGCCGCTATGTCGATCCGGTGACGGGCTACGGTTGCGAGGCCGAACAAGCCTTGGAGCGGTTGATTGCGCTGCGCGACCGGGCCGACCGGCTGGCGGGGTCGTGGTCGGCGGTGGGGTTCGCGCCGGCCAAGCGGCCGCCGGTGCGCCGCCTGCTAAATTCGCCCAAGGCGACGATGCGCTATTTCATGTCGCCGTCGCGCGCCGCCGCCCATGCCAAGGCGACTGAAGGCCGGCTGATCTGGTGGGCGGGCAAGGAGAGCGAGGCGACGCGGCAGGCGGCGGCTGCGTTTGA
Organism: Brevundimonas sp.; assembly: GCF_032017145.1. Classification (GTDB taxonomy): domain Bacteria; phylum Pseudomonadota; class Alphaproteobacteria; order Caulobacterales; family Caulobacteraceae; genus Brevundimonas. The sequence goes on along the minus strand of NZ_DALZQC010000041.1, from coordinate 13,173 downwards.
CGGCCAGACGGTGCGGATGGAGGACGGCTTCATCCGCTCGCGCGGCCTGGGGTCCGATTTCGTCGGCGCCCTGTCGGTCGCCCTGGATGATCAGGGCGTCTATTACGACCCGTCGCGGCCGTCGCGGCTGGAGACCCTGATCGAGACCTCTGACCTTTCGCCGGTCCGGTTGGCGCGGGCGGCCGCCCTGCGGATGCGCGTGGTCGATGCGGGCCTGTCGAAATACAATCTGAGGGGTCAGGCGCCGACCGGCTGGCCAGTCGATCGCGACATCCTGCTGGTCGTCGGTCAGGTGGAGAACGACAAGTCCATCCTGCTGGGGTGCGCGCCGGATCTGAACACCAACTCGGCCCTGGTGGAGGCGGCGCGGCGCGATCATCCGGACGCCTTTCTGGTTTACCGCAATCACCCCGACGTGCTGGCGGGCAACCGGCCGGGGCGGCTGGACGCCGGAGCCATGGCCTCGGTCGATGCGGTGGGCGACGGGTTGGATATCGTGGACTGTCTGAACGCCTGTCGGCGGGTGGCGACCCTGACCTCTCTGACGGGGTTCGAGGCCCTGATGCGGGGCAAGGCGGTGTCGGTCTATGGCCGGCCGTTTTATGCAGGCTGGGGCCTGACCGACGACCGACTGAGGTTCGAGCGTCGCCGCCGCCGCGCCGGCGTCGATCATCTGGTCCACGCCGCTTTGATCGCCTATCCCCTCTATGTCACGCCCGAGGGCTGGCCGTGCGAGGCCGAGGATCTGGTGGACCGGCTGATCGGCGCGCGCGACCAGCCGACGCCCAAGGCGCCGCGCGGCCAGGTGCAGCGCTGGGCCGCCGGAATCATCGCCAGTCTCGACCGCAGGCCGCCACCGTCCTATTAACGGGGTTCGTAAAGGAAACCCGCTTCCAGTGTCCAAAGCCGTCATCGCCGCCACCGGCCTCTTCACCCCCGAACAGTCGGTCTCCAACGCCGAACTGGTCGACAGCTACAACGCCTGGGCCGACGGCTGGAACGCCCGCCACGCCGCCCAGATCGAAGCCGGCGAACTGGAGGCCAAGGCCCATTCCTCGCCCGAGTTCATCGAAAAGGCGTCGGGGATCAAGAGCCGCTTCGTGCTGGACAAGGCCGGCATCATCGACCCCGAGCGGATGGCCCCGAACCTGGCTGAACGGTCGAACGACGAAATCTCCATCCTGGCCGAGATGGCGGTGAAGGCCGCGCGTCAGGCGATCGCGGCCTGGGGCAAGCCGGTCTCGGAGATCGGGGCGGTCCTGTGCGCGGCGTCCAACATGCAACGCGCCTATCCTGCCATGGCCATCGAGGTGCAGCAGGCGCTGGGGATCGAGGGCTTCGCCTTCGACATGAATGTGGCCTGCAGTTCGGCGACCTTCGGCATCAAGACGGCGACGGACTTCATCGCCGGCGGGTCGGTTAAGGCCGTGCTGATGGTCAACCCCGAGGTCTGTTCGGCCCACCTGAACTTCACCGACCGCGACAGCCATTTCATCTTCGGCGACGTGGCGACGGCCGTGATCGTGGAATTGTCCGAGACGGCCGGTCCGGGCGGCTGGGACGTGCTGGGCACGCGGTTGAAGACGACCTTCTCGAACAATATCCGCAACAACTTCGGCTTCTTGAACCGCAATGCGCGCGACACCGCGCATCTGGACAGCCCGGTGGCCGATGACAGCATTCAGAACGACAAGCTGTTCATCCAGCAGGGCCGCAAGGTCTTCCGCGACGTGGTGCCGATGGTGTCGGACATGATCGTGGATCACGCGGGCGAACTGGGCGTCGACCCGCATGGGCTGAAGCGCCTGTGGCTGCACCAGGCCAACATCAACATGAACACCATGATCGGCAAGAAGGTGCTGGGGCGCGAACCGGCGGCGGACGAGAACGTCATCATCCTGGACGACTACGCCAACACCTCCTCGGCCGGGTCGATCATCGCCTTCCATCTGCACAACGACGGGTTCGAGGCGGGCGAGACGGGGCTGATCTGCAGCTTCGGCGCCGGCTATTCGGCCGGCACCGTCTTCGTTCGCAAACGGGCCTGAAGCGAGGGTCGGCGTCATCCTGCCGGGCGAGCGCCGGTCGGATGGGCCGCCTTGCATCCCCTGACGCGGCGGATGCGGTTCTCCACGCGGAAATATTCTTCGCAGCCCTTGGAGAACCAAAGCGCGCGACCCGCGTTATGTCAGGTTAATTCGCATCCATGCTGATTCTCGCGCGGCGACGCTTGAAACTGTCACAAGTTTTTGTCACCCATTCGCCTGTCGAGAACAGGGGATATCCCAGATGGCTCACGCGACGCCTAAGCAGGTGCTGGAAAGCCTGGCCAAGGACATCGCCGCCGTGCTGAAAAGCATGGGCGGTTCGGCGCATCAGAACATGGTGGTCGATTGCATCGCCGCCATGCGGCGCCAGCGCGGCGAGGCGGTCAATCCGCCCGATCTGCGCAACAAGATCATCGAAGCCTTCGAACAATATCGCGACTGGTTCGTGCGCCCGTTCGGCGAAGGCTCGCAACGCTGGGCCCTTGCCGGCGACTTCGCCTGACATCACGGTCCTGAACGCGAAAGGCGCGCTCCTTGCGGAGCGCGCCTTCGTCGTTTCGACTGACCTTGAAGATCAGAAGCGACGGATGTAGCTGACCGAATAGGCGTCGGCCTTGCCCGCGTCGTCGCGGTAGTCGCGGCGGGTCCAGTCGGCGCGCACGCCGTTCACGCCGTCCACGAAGTAGTTGGCGCCGGCGCCATAGTTCCAGCTGTCGCCGCCGACGTCGGTGTCGGCGCCCGGGAACTTCTGCTTCAGCTCGGTGTGGCCGTAGCCGCCGCGCGCGAACAGTTCCAGCTTGTCGGAGACCGGCACCTTGCCGACCACGTAACCGGCGGCGTCCCACTCCTGCTTGATCTCGCCATCGACGCCCGCGACGGTGAAGTCGTCATGCTTGACGCCGACCGAAGCTTCGGTCTCGACGGCGATGTAACGGTTTAGGTTCACGCCCAGACGACCCGTGACGGCGCCCGTCGTTGCATTGTCACCTTCAAGATGAGTGTAGCCCAGCGAGCCGTAACCACGCGGTTCGGGATTGGTTTGAGCAAATGCCGGCGCGGCGATTGCGGAAACGGCGACGGCGGCGAGAAGAATGTTACGCATTGTTTCTTATTAACTCCTAGATGTGATGACCAGGCCGATCATCAGCCCCATCCAGCGAGTGCTTAAATAGGTCAGACCTTCATCTGTTCCAGAGGCCACAGAACACGACGAATGCCTGTGGACGCCGGGACACATACGGCGTTCCGTCAAGGTTGGCGGTTTTGTGACAGAAAAAAGGGCGGCCTCCGCAGAGATCGCCCCTTGTTCCTTCCCGCTCCCGTCGTCCTCGGGCTTGACCGAGGATGACGGCAAGACGTCTCTGGCCTCAGCGATCCTTCTCGCGCTCGATATCCAGCGCGGCCTGGGCCGCCGCCAGCCGGGCGATCGGCACGCGGTAGGGCGAGCAGGAGACGTAATCCAGCCCGGCCTTCTCGCAGAAGGCGATGGACGACGGATCGCCGCCGTGTTCGCCGCAGATGCCCAGCTTGACCTCGGGCCGCACGGCGCGACCGCGCTCGGCGGCGATCTCGATCAGGCCGCCCACGCCGTCCTGGTCCAGACGCACGAACGGGTCCGTCTCGAAGATGCCCTTGTCCAGATAGGCCTGCAGGAACCGGCCCGAGTCATCGCGCGAAATGCCGAACGTCGTCTGGGTCAGGTCGTTTGTGCCGAAGCTGAAGAACTGGGCGTATTCGGCCAGGTCCCCGGCGCGGATGGCGGCGCGGGGCAGTTCGATCATGGTGCCGACCAGGTAGTCCACGCTGTCGCCCGCCTCTTCGAACACGGCCTTGGCGGTGCGGTCGGTCAGTTCGCGCAGATATTTCATCTCCAAACCCAGGGCGACCAGCGGGTGCATGATCTCCGGGATTGGCGCCAGACCCGATGTTTGCTTGACCTCCAGCGCGGCCTCCAGCACGGCCCGGACCTGCATCTCGTAGATCTCGGGATAGGCCACGCCCAGGCGGCAGCCGCGATGGCCCAGCATGGGGTTGGTCTCGTGCAGTTCCTTGGCGCGACGCTTCAGCTTGTCGGCGTCGATGCCCGAGGTCGCGGCCAGGGCGTCGATGTCCTCGTCCGTATGCGGGATGAACTCGTGCAGCGGGGGATCCAGCAGGCGCACCGTCACCGGCAGGCCGGCCATGATCTCGAACAGCTCCACGAAGTCCGACTTCTGGAACGGCGCGATCTTGGCCAGGGCCGTGCGGCGGCCCTTCTCGTCATCGGCCAGGATCATCTCGCGGACAGCGGCGATGCGGTCCTCGTCGAAGAACATATGCTCGGTGCGGCACAGACCGATGCCCTCGGCGCCGAAGCCGCGCGCGGTCTTGGCGTCCAGCGGGGTCTCGGCGTTGGCGCGGACCTTCAGGCGGCGCACCTTGTCGGCCCAGCCCATCAGGGTCTGGAAGTCGCCGGTCAGCTCCGGCTCGATCATCGGCACGGCGCCGTCCAGCACCTCGCCCTTGGAGCCGTCGATGGTGATGACCTCGCCGGCCTTGAAGGTGCGGCCGCGCGCGGTGAAGACGCCCTTGGCCTCGTCGATGTGGATTTCACCCGCGCCCGAGACACAGGCCCGGCCCATGCCGCGCGCCACCACGGCGGCGTGGCTGGTCATGCCGCCGCGCGCCGTGACGATGCCGCGCGCCGCGTGCATGCCGTGAATGTCTTCGGGGCTGGTTTCCTCGCGCACCAGGATGACCGCCTCGCCAAGACCGGCCAGGCGTTCGGCCTCGTCGGCGTCGAAGACGATCTTGCCGGTGGCGGCGCCGGGCGAGGCCGGCAGGCCGGCGGCGACCACGGTGCGGGTCGCATCCGGGTCCAGCGTCGGGTGCAGCAGCTGGTCCAGGGCCGACGGCTCGACCCGGCTGATGGCCTCTTCCTGAGAGATGACGCCCTCGGCGGCGAGGTCCACGGCGACCTTCAGCGCCGACTTGGCGGTGCGCTTGCCGTTGCGGGTCTGCAGCATCCACAGACGGCCCTGTTCGACCGTGAATTCGATGTCCTGCATGTCGCGGTAGTGGCTTTCCAGCTTGCCGACGACCTCAACGAACTGACCAAAGACTTCCGGCATGGCCTCTTCCATCGAGGGGGCGGTCTCGCCCATCTCCTCGCGGCCGATCTTGGTCAGGCTTTGCGGCGTGCGGATGCCCGCCACCACGTCCTCGCCCTGGGCGTTGATCAGGAACTCGCCGTACAGGCGCGCCTCGCCGGTGGAGGGGTTGCGGGTAAAGGCCACGCCCGTCGCGGACGTCTCGCCCATGTTTCCGAACACCATCGACTGGATGTTGACGGCGGTGCCCCAGCTTTCGGGAATGTCGTGCATGCGGCGATAGAATTTCGCCCGGTCGTTCATCCAGCTTTCGAACACGGCGCCCACGGCGCCCCACAGCTGGTCCTTGGGATCCTGCGGGAAGGCGTGGCCCAGTTCGCGCTCGACCACGGCCTTGTAGTCGGCGACCACCTTTTCCCAGTCGGCGGCGCTCAGGTCGGTGTCGACGGTGACGCCCAGACGGTCCTTGTGCTGGTCCAAAACCTCTTCGAAATCGTCATGGCTGAGGCCCAGCACGACATTCGAATACATGGTGATGAAGCGGCGGTAGCTGTCGAAGGCGAAACGACGGTCGCCCGACAGCTTGGCCAGACCTTCGACCGTCTGGTCGTTCAGCCCCAGGTTCAGCACCGTGTCCATCATGCCCGGCATCGACGCCCGCGCGCCGGACCGCACCGACACCAGCAGCGGATTGTTCACATCGCCGAACGTCTTGCCGACGATCCCCTCGACCTTCTCCAGCGCCGTCTGGACCTGGGTTTCCAGGTCGGCCGGATAGGTTTCGCCATTGGCGTAATAGTGGGTGCAGACCTCGGTGGTGACGGTGAAGCCCGGCGGCACCGGCAGGCCCAGCGACGACATTTCCGCCAGATTGGCGCCCTTGCCGCCCAGAAGGTTCTTCATCGACGCATCGCCGTCGGCGGAGCCTCCGCCGAAGCCGTACACCCACTTGGTCATCTTGCAGTCCCTGAGCTTTGTCGGATCATGCGGCGGGTTGCCCCCGCTCGCACATGCAGCATGATCTAGCGCGGGCGATCCGGCTTGGCCATGGCGGATGTAACAATGCGTGACCGGGAGAGCGGTTTCTTGACGCACGAAGGCTCCGTATCGCGCGCCCGCGTTCTTCGTCGCGCCCTGACGCCGCCCGAAGCCCGACTGTGGGTCCACCTGCGCCGCCGCGCGCTGGATGGCCTGAAGTTCCGCCGCCAGCATCCGGTCGGCGTCTATGTGCTGGATTTCTATTGCGCGGAGGCGATGCTGGCAGTCGAAGTGGATGGCGAAAGCCATGAGGGCCGAGGCGAGCACGATGCGCGAAGGACGCGCTGGCTTGCGACCCAGGGCATTGCAGTCATCCGCGTGTCGGCGGAACAGGTGCGGGTGGACCTGGGTGAAGTACTCGATTTCATCACCGCGACGGCACGGGACCGAATCCGCAGCTAATAGCCCCTCCACCACTTCGTGGTCCCCCTCCCCACAAGTGGGGAGGAGACGATGCGGCGAAGTCCCGTCTCCTCCCCATTCCATGGGGAGGTGGCTCGGAGCGCAGCGGAGAGACGGAGGGGTTCTGCCCTACCCCGCGATCTGGCCGAAATCCGCGACCTGCCCCATCACGTCGCGCACCTGGCCCAGCAGCTTCAGGCGGTTGTCGCGTTCCTCGGCCACGTCGGAGTTGACCATGACGGTCTCGAAGAAGGCGTCCACCGGGGCGCGCAGGGCGGCCAGAGCCGTCATGGCGGCGGCGAAGTCCTCGGTTTCCAGCGCGGCCTCGACGGCGGTGCGGGCGGCCCCGACGGCGAAGGCCAGGGTGGTCTCGGCCTCGGGCTGGTTCGGCAGGCCGGTCTGGACCATGCCGCTCGGCAGCGGACCCTTCTTCTCCTCAGCGCGCAGGATGTTGGAGGCGCGCTTGTAGCCGGCCAGCAGATTGGCCCCGTCGTCGGTGGCCAGGAAGGCGGCCAGCGCCTCTACCCGACGCACGATGCGAACGAGGTCGTCGTCGCCCAGGGCGAAGACGGCGGCGACGAGGTCGTGACGCTGGCCACGGTCGCGCAGGAGAACGGTCAGGCGGTCGGCGAAGAAGGCCAAAATAGCTTCGATTGCATGGACAGTCCGGTCCAACTGCTGGCTGTCCGCTTCGGATGAATGTGGCGCATCCGCTGCTATCGCAGCCTCTACCCAATCGTACAGTTTGGGTTGGGAGAGTCCGGCCTGAACTTGGGCTCTGGTGACATCTAAAAGGGCTGTCTCAAGTCGAGTCGCCCGTGCAACTGCTGCGACGGTGCGTACCCTCAGGCTCGGCAGAACCAACAACTGGCGTAGCGAAATCGGTCGATTTGTCTCCAGCACCAGCCTTATCACACCCAGCGCCGCTCTCCGCAGAGCGAACGGGTCCTTCGAGCCCGTGGGCTTTTCGTCGATGGCGAAGAAGCCGACCAGGGTGTCCAGCTTGTCGGCCAGGGCGACGGCGACCGTGACGGGCGCGGTCGGGACTGTGTCGGCGGGACCTTGGGGTTTGTAGTGGTCGCGCACGGCGTCGGCGATGACGCCGGAATGGCCGGCGAGACGGGCGTAATAGCCGCCCATGATCCCCTGCAGTTCGGGGAATTCGCTGACCATGCCCGACACCAGGTCGGCCTTGGACAGTTTCGCGGCCGTCTCGGTCTCGTCAGGATCGGCGCCGACCAGCGGGGCGATCTCACGCGCCAGGGCGGCGATGCGTTCGACCCGCTCGGCCAGGGTGCCCAGTTTGGCGTGGAAGGTGACGCCGGACAGTTTGGCGTTCCAGGCGTCGAAGCCGACCTTCTGGTCCTCGTCCCAGAAGAAGCGGGCGTCGTTCAGGCGGGCGCTCAGCACCCGGCTGTTGCCGGCGGCCAGGGCCTTGCCGCCGTCGGTCGCCTCGACATTGGCGACGACCAGGAAGTTGGGGGCCAATTTTCCTGAAGAATCTGGGCCGTCGCCCGACGGATCGCGCACGGCGAAATACTTCTGGTGCACCTTCATCGACAGCTGGATCACTTCCGGCGGCAAGGCCAGGAACTGCGGGTCCATGTCGCCCAGGATCGGCGTCGGCCATTCGGCCAGCCCCGCCACCTCGTCCAGCAGGCCATCGTCATCGACCAGCACCAGCCCGCGCGCGGCGCAGGCGGCCTTGGCCTGTTCCAGAATACGCAGCTTGCGATCAGCGACGTCCAGCAGGACGAAGTTCTTCTCCAGCTGGGCGCGATAGTCTGCGAAGTCGCTGACCCGCAAGGGTTCGCCCGAACCCAGGAACCGATGGCCCTCGGTGATCGCATCGGAGGCGATGCCGTCGATCTCGAACGGGACCACCGCCCCGTCGAACACGCACAGGATGCGTTTGATCGGCCGCACCCAGCGCAGCGTGCCGGAACCCCAGCGCATCGACTTGGGCCAGGGGAAGGCGCGCACGATCTGATCGACCGTCTCGGCCACCAGATCGGCGGTCGCGCGGCCCTTGGACGACAGGACGGCGAACAGCACGCCGTCGCGCTCCACCAGTTGGTCACGGGTCAGACCGGTCTTGCGCAGGAAGCCGTCCAGGGCCTGGGCGGGGGCCGAGGTCTTGGGCCCCTTCACCTCTTCCTCGCGGTCGGGCGTGGCGGCGGGCAGGCCGTCGATCACCAGGGTCAGACGACGCGGCCCGGCGTAGGTGGTCAGGGCGTCCCAGGTCAGGCCAGCGGCTTTCAGGCGGTCGGAGATCATGCGCTCGAGGTCGCGCGCGGCGCCCTGCTGCATCCGGGCGGGGATTTCTTCGGAGAAGATTTCGAGGAGGAGTTGGGGCATCAGGCGGTTTTCCGCTCTTGTTCGACGTAAGCGAGGGCGCAGGCTTTGCAGAGTTCGCGGATGCGGCCGATGTAGCTTTGGCGCTCAGCCACGGCGATGGCGCCGCGTGCATCCATCAGGTTGAACAGGTGGCTGGCCTTCAGTACTTGGTCGTATGCGGGCAGGACCAGCGGCTGGCCCTGAGGCCCGGTCATGGCCAGAAGGCGCGAGACCTCGGCCACCATGTCCTCGAACCGGCGCTTCAGACCATCGACGTCATAGCCGTGGAAGTTGGCCGCCGACTGCTGGCGCTCGTTCTCCAGGAAGACCTCGCCATAGGTCAGGCCCTCCTTGGTGAACTTCAGGTCGTACACATTGTCCACGCCCTGAACATACATGGCCAGACGCTCCAGCCCGTAGGTCAGCTCGCCCGACACCACATCGACCTCGATGCCGCCGACGCCCTGGAAATAGGTGAACTGCGTCACCTCCATCCCGTCGCACCAGACCTCCCAGCCCAGGCCCCAGGCGCCGACGGTGGGGTTTTCCCAGTCGTCCTCGACGAAGCGGATGTCGTGCAGCTTCGGGTCAATGCCGATGGCGGCCAGCGATCCCAGATACAGTTCCTGCAGATTGTCCGGGTTCGGCTTCAGGATGACCTGGTATTGGTAATAGTGTTGGAGGCGGTTGGGATTCTCGCCATAGCGGCCGTCGCCGGGACGGCGGCTGGGCTGGACGTAGGCGGCCTTCCAAGGCTTTTGGCCCAGGGCGCGCAGCACCGTCGCCGGGTGCAGCGTCCCCGCCCCCACCTCGATGTCATAGGGTTGCAGGATGGCGCAGCCCTGATCGCCCCAATAGCGGTGAAGGGTCAGGATCAGGTCCTGAAACGCGAGCGGCTCAGTCGGGGTGGTCAAATCGGGCTCGGGAGGGGCTGCAAAAAGGACGGCGGACCATAGGGCCCGCCGCCTCTCGCTTCAACACGCTGCGCCCGCCCATTTGGCGGCGGGCGAAACCCGGCCCGTCTTATTGCGGGGTCGGGGCGGTCTGTTCACCGCCGTCCGGGGTCGGATCGACCTGGCCGTCGGTCGGATTCTGGACCGGAGGCGAGGCGGTGGTGGTGGTCGTCGCAGCCGGTTCGCCGGTCGGCGCCGTGGGGGCGGCGTCGGCCGGGGCGGCGGCTTCCTCGTCGCCCATGGCGGCCATGGACTGGGCCGGGTTCAGCACCTTGTCGATGGGGAAGACCGCGCCGTTGGAGGCGTCAAGCTCGGCGCTGACAACGGTCGCGCCGTCCGCCTTGATGGCCGAGCCGGTGCCGTCCAGCAGGATCTGGCTGTCGGCGGCGGTCGGCACGCCGCCCTTCTTGCCCTGGATCTGATCGGGCGTCACATCGGCGACGATGACATGATAGAGCAGCAGTTGGCGCAGCTCGGCGGCGTTTGCCGGGTCCATCAGGCGGGTGCGATCCGCCTCGGACAGGGCGGCGAAGGCCGCATCCGTCGGGGCGAAGATCGAGATGGCCGGGCGGCTGGCCAGGGTGTCGGTCAATTGGGCGGCGTCCAGGGCGGCCAGAAGCGTGGTGAACTGACCGCTGGATTTCAGCACATCGACCACGGTTTCTGCGGCGGCGGGCGTGGCCTGGGTCGCAGCGGTTTGGGCGGGGGCGACCTCCTGCATCACGGGCGCGGCGGCGGCAGGGGCCTGTTCCGGGGCCTGGGCCGGGGTTTCCGCAGGCGTCTGCGTCGGGGTCGCGGGGGCGGTTTCCTGGGCGAAGGCCGGGGCGGCCATCAGGGTGACCACGGCGGTCGCGGCAAGCAGTTTGGCACGAAGCATGACGATATCCTTTTTCTGTTTGAGGATCGTCATCGGGAGGGCGACGATCCGTTCCAGTCATCGGAACTGTCATGTCCAAGTCGGATACCGGCGATCCGGTTCCGAGTTTTCGTTACAAACCGTAACTCTTGTGATGATCGCGGCTGGACCTGGGCGAATGCTGGGCAAGACGCCCCAGATCGCCGGTATTCGGCCACAAGACTAAGGCGTTACTGCACAGCCAGTCGGGCCGATTGAACCCAGGCGGTCTGATGGGCTTGGGCCAGAATCGCCGCAGCCGCCTCTGCGGCTTCGACGGTCGGATAAAGACCGAACACCGTCGCGCCCGAGCCGGACATCCGCGTCATGCCGACGCCCGGCGTGGCGGCGACCGCGCGCAGGGCGTCGGCGATGGCGGGCGTCAGGGCCACGGCCGGCGCCTCCAGGTCGTTGCGCTGGCTCGACAGCCAGTCGACAACGCCGCCGATGCTCCAGTCGGCGGGCGGCGCCGGGCGATCCGCAGACGCGACGGGACCCGCGTCATAGGCCCGATAGACGCCGCCGGTGGGTGACGGAACCCCCGGATTGAACAGCACGGCCGGCAGCGGCGGCAGGCGCGGTTCGTCGGTCAGGACGTCGCCCCGCCCCTCGGCCCAGGCGGTCCGCATCCTGAGGCACATGGGACCGTCGGCGCCGACGACGGCGGCGACCGCCTCCAGCCCTGCATCGTCGATGTCGAGCGCCAGCACGTCGCGCGCAAGCTTCAGCGCCGCGCCGGCGTCCGAAGATCCCCCGCCCAGGCCCGCCGCGATGGGCAGGCGTTTGTCCAGCACGACCTTCAGCCCCGGTTCGCCCGCCCCGGACGCCTCGCCCAATCGACGCAGGGCGCGCAGGATCAGATTGTCGTCGGCGCCCGACAGGCCGGCGGCGAAGGGGCCGACGACATCCAGCGACAGCCGCTCGGCCGGTTCGACCGACACCCGGTCGCCCACGTCGGCGAAGGCCACCAGACTGCTGAGCGGATGATAGCCGTCCCCGTCCAGGGGCCCGACATGCAGGAACAGGTTGATCTTGGCCGGGGCCAGGGCGGTGCGGACGGTCATGGGCGCTGACTAACCCATGACCTGACGCATTTCATCCGTTCATCCGGGCCAATGATCGCAGATCAGTTCGAGACGCCGCCGGTCGAAGCCGGCTTATCCAGCCCATCGGCGATCTTGCGTTCGACCTCGGCGCGGCGTTCGTCGTCGGGGTTCAGCACCAGGACGCGGTTCCACAACCAGACGGCCTCGCGCCGGCGGCCGACCTTCCAGTAGGCGTCGCCCAGGTGGTCGTTGATCTCGGCGTTGGCCGGCTCCTTGTCCACGGCCTCTTCCAGGGTGCTGACCGCGACGTCGTACTGGCCCTGTTTGAACTGGGCCCAGCCCAGCGAGTCCTGGATGTTGCCGTTGTCGGGTTCCAGCGCGTGGGCGCGGGCGATCATGGCGGCGCCCTCCTGGACCCGCAGCCCCTTGTCCACCCACAGATAGCCCAGATAGTTCAGCATGTCGGCGTCGTTGGGCGCGGCCTGAAGCGCGGCCCACAGTTCGGCCTCGGCCTCTGTCGTGCGGTTCAGCGCCTCATAGGCGGCGCCGCGCAGGAAGTGGACGTTGGCGCCCTGATCGGCGGTGTTCAGCACCGGGCCGTCCAGCAGGGCCAGCGCCTCGTCGTGCTGCTTCAACTGCATCAGCTGACCGGCCAGAACCAGGGCGATCTGGCGGTTGTCGGGGCTGGCGGCGAAGGCGCGGCGCAGTTCGGTCAGGGCGTCCTCCGACTGGCCCTCCTCCTCCAGGCTGACGGCCATCTGGGCGCGGGCGGCGGCATAGAGCACCGGGTCCTCTGTCCCGATGCGCGACAGGGCGGCGCGGGCCGAGCTTTTCAGCCCGGCGCGGGCCAGCACCTGGGCCAGCTGATATTCGGTTTCGTCGTCGGGATAGAGGTTCTGTGCCAGACGCAGATAGACGGCGGCGAATTCGTTGCCCCGTTCGGCCGAGGCCTGGGCGGCGGCGGTGACCAGGGCCTGGGAGGCGCCTTCGCGCAGATCGGGCAAGGCGGGGGGCCGACCGCCGGCCTCGACCCGTTGCAGGGCGCGCGCCACGCCGGGATCGACTGGTTGAACCGCCATCGCCGCGCGATACAGGGCGATGGCGTCGTCACGGCGGCCGCGCCGCTCCATGAACTCGCCATAGGGGCGTTTGAACAGGGCGCCGATGGTCGGCGCCTCGGCCGCCGCCTTCAGCTCGACCTCGGCTGCGGCATAGTCGCGGCGGCGCTCCAGCAGGGACGCGCGGTTGGTGCGGGCGAAGGCCAGGGTCAGCGGATCGCCGGCGGTCGGCGCGGGCTGAAGCGCGCGGGTCCAGTCGTTGGCGGCGGCGGCGATCCAGGGCGCGACCAAGAGGCCGGCGCGGGCG
>NZ_DALZQC010000040.1:0-26566 GCF_032017145.1 Brevundimonas sp. | reverse complement strand
CCAGCCGGCGCGCGACCGCGGCCTGCAGGTCGTCGGCGAACGCCTCCAGCCGGCCGGTGAACTTGCCCGCGTCGATGGAGAATTTGTTGTAGGCGATATAGGCCGGAATGGCCGCCGCAAGGCCGATGGCCGTGGCGAACAGGGCCTCGGCGATGGCCGGCGCCACCGTCGTCAGATTGGTGTTGCCCGCCGCCGCGATGCGGCCGAACGCATTCATGATGCCCCAGACCGTGCCGAACAGGCCGATGAAGGGCGAGGCCGTGGCCACGACCGACAGCACGCCCAGGCCGTTCTCGATCCGCTGGCCTTCGCGCGCGATCAGGCTGTTCATCGCCTTGTCGATCCGCACCATCAGAAGGTCGCCCTGATGCTCGTTCAGCACCCCGCGCTGGCGCGCCTCGCGCCAGTCCGACAGGGCGATCACCAGCATGCGCGGCAGGGCGTGGTCCGGCTCCGGCCCGGCCTGGGCCGACACCTCCTCCAGCGATCGGCCCGACTGCACCGCCTTTTCGAAGTCGTCGGCCTGTCGGTTCAGGGCGGTGAACCGCACCGCCTTGTCGATGATGATGGTCCATGACCAGACCGAGGCCGCCGCCAGGCCGATCATGACCGTCTTCACCACCCAGTCGGCGGTCATGAACAGCTCGACGGGGTTCATCATCGAGGCGTCGACGGGCATGGTCATTCAGGCGCTCCGGGCGGAATCGGGATCGGTCACGTCCCTTCTTCGACCGAGGGGACGTGACCATTGTGTGGCGTGCGGCCCGTTTAGCGACGACCCGACCGCCCGTCATCTGACAGGCGCGTCATAAGGGTTAACGAACGGTTATTCCGTGCCCGATCTGCGCGAATGCTAGACGACCAACGAGAACGCATTGCCGAAATTGTGCAGCAGGATGGGCAACAGCAGGCTTCCGGTTCGCAGGCGCAGCCAGACGGCGATAAACGACGGCAGAGCCGTCAGCGCCATCGTCATCGGATCGAACGAGAACTGACCCTGCGAAAACCCAAAGGCGTGCGCCAGTCCAAACAGGACGCACGACAGAACCACGCCCCAGCTCCAGTCGACACCGAGGAAACGCTTCGTGCCGGTAAACGCCTGACACAGGGCAAGCAACAGAATGCCGCGATAGAAGGGCTCCTCCTCCAATCCGGGCATGGTCAGTTGGAAGGCGATGTCCTCGCCGGTGGCCGGCTCACCCGGAAAAGCCAAAGCGATGACGACGAAGAAGGCGCAGTAGAGGACGGCGACCGGCAGGGCGGCCTGCAGGCTGCCCCGGGTCTGAACGAAAGTGAGCCCGCTGCGACGCCATCCGAACGCAGATGATGCGGCGATTACCAGGGTGGCGCTCACAGCGAGCAGCTTGCCCTGCCAGTTCCACGCCCCGCCGATCACATCCGGAAGCAGTCCATAGAAACCCGTAAGAAGCGCATCGTTGACCGCTACCAACAGCGCCGCGATCAGCAGCCAACGCCATGAAAAGCGTGTGCGATCTGTCAATCCGATCAGCGTTCCCACCACAAGCAGAAGCGCCAGCACGCCCCCCAAACCGATCAATCCGTTCACGCGTCCACCCCTCATCCCTTTGACGGGGCAAGTGCTATTGGGGGCCGGGCGATGCGTCTTCTCAGAACCCGGCTTTTCGCTTCTCAGAACCGGGCGTTTTCGTGTGCGGAGCCGAAATCTTCCCGTCTGGCGGCAGTTCGATACTGGCTGGGCGCACATCCTTCGATGGCCCGGAACGCCCGGTTGAAGCTAGCCAGCGACGCGAACCCGCTGTCCAACGCAATTGCGACCAGCTTGTCGTCGGATCGCGCCTGTTCGCGCAACAACCGGCGGGCCTCCGCAACACGGTAGTGGTTCAGGAAGCTGCGGAAATGATCGTGGCCCAGTTCATGATTGACCAGGGTGCGCACGGTGCGTTCCGGCGCGCCCATCCGCACGACGAACGCCGCAAACGTAAGCTCGGGATCGAGAAAGACCCGGTCCGTCTCCATCAGGGCGATCAGCCGGCGATGCAGCACGTTATCCCGTTCAAGAACGGCCTGAGTCGCAATCCCGGCTGGCGACATCCTTGTTTCGGCGACCCCGAACGTGAGCACGTTGGGCCGTACGCTCAAAAGCGTCCCCGCCAGCCAGAGCCCGAACCCGAGGACCATAGCATTCTGGGTCATGGCGAACACCGGCGGACGCCACGCAAACCCGAACAGCACATCCGCCGACAGATCGACGAACAGCATCCCGCCCAACAGCACCGCCACCATGATGCGGGCGTCGTGACGCTGCTGGATCAGGTCGCCCTGACGTTCGGCCAGCAGGCGCCAGACCAGATGGCCGACTATCGCAAAGCCCAGCGGCACCAGCAGACGCGACCACTCCATCCGCGCCAGCGCATCGCCAAACAGTCCGCGATCCAGCGCGGCGATCAGGCCCCACGCCAGGCCGACGCCCAGCACGCCCCCCTTCAGCCTGAACCGGCTATCGAAGCACGACAGGCAGAACCACCACAGGAAAATGACCGTAAAGCCGCTCGTTACATTGGCGGCGACGCCGACCAATCCGTCAGGAGACAGATCGTCAAAGGGCGTATTGCCGATAATGAAACCGGACAGGCACAGGGCCATCGGCGCGAACAGAACGGCGGGCAGGCCGATCCGCCGTCGTTGGCGCAGCAGCAGCCACGCTAACAGCAGGATCGTCACTGCCGCCCCTGCCCGAATGGCGACGTCGATCTGACCGATGATCATCCCGTCACGACGATGGGCGACGACGCATAAAGTTCACTCCGACGCAGCCCGCCGAGTCGGATCGACCGCGACCGAGACCGGGGCGCCGACGCTGATGATGACGCCCTCGTGGCCTTCCTTGGCGATGGAGTAGGTGGCGGCGTCCTTCAGCAGTTGCTCCTCGCATTGACGGTCGCCGGGGCGGCCCAGTTCGGCGCAGCCGCGCTTGGCCGCGTCTGTCCAGCCCAGCACCCGGCGCGTCGCCGCCTCGGCCCGTTTGATCGCCGCCTCGTCTTCCGCCGCCGCCTGGGCGATCAGCGCCTGGCGCGCGCCCTGCTGGTATTGCAGCTCGGCCTGGCCCGCCATCTTGCGCTCCCAGACCTTGTAATAGGGACAGCCCACCAGGCCGCCGCCGACCAGCAGCAGCACCAGCAGAACCGACACCACGACCGCGCCGGCCGACATGTTGTAGTTTTCGCTCGCCATGACCTTCCCCCACGTTTCGCGGTGATTTTAGAGCACTTCACGGCCAGTATGCACCCAACTTCTCCGCTCATCCCGGCGAAAGCCGGGACCCAGATCTTTCGCAGAGAGAGTGCGTCGGATGACCACCGACTTTTGATCTCATGCAACCTTCGCCCAAAGCACTGGGTCCCGGCTTTCGCCGGGAGGAGCGGGATACGAGGGTTCTACCCCGCCCCCGCCAGCCACGGCGTCACCTTTTCGACCAGCCCCTTCGACGGTCGGCGCGGGCGGCCGTCCAGGTGGATGCACACCGCCGTCACCTCGGCCCGGCACAGCACCTCGCCCGCCCGCTCCACGCTCTGGCGGATGATCAACCGAACGCCCTTCACCTGCTCATAGACGGTGCGGACCACCAGGGCGTCGTCGATGCGCGCGGGCTTCAGATATCTGATATTCAACTCGGCGACCACGAAGGCCAGCGGCTCGGCCTCCTCCAGCAGATCGGCGTGCCCTACCCCGATGGCGCGCAGGAAATCGGACCGGCCCCGCTCGAAATACCGCACATAGTTGGCGTGATAGACCAGGCCCGTGAAATCGGTGTCCTCGTAATAGACGCGCACCGGCAACAGATGGTCGCGCCCCTCGAATCGGCCGGCGGTGGGAAGGTCGATGCTCATGACCGCAATCTAGCGCAACCGACGCCTCAGCGCGCCCCCGCCGGCGCGCCGCTGAAGCCGGGGCAGTAGCGCAGGCGCATCTCGCGGAACTCGGTCGGCAGGGGGTCGTCGCTGAACAGGATCCGGTTGGGAATGGAGACGAAGGCCGTCGCCGGCCCGCCCGGCCGGCGCCCCATATAGCCGCACACCGCCCGCCTCTGCCCCGGTTCGGAATAGCGCAACTCGGCCCCCCGCCCCGCCTGCACCCGGATCTGGCGCATCACCCGCTCGTTCGCCGGTTCGGGCGCCGGAGCGCCGCTCGGCCGCGTCGCCAGCCAAACCCCGCCCGCGCACAGGGCCAGCACCCCCGCCGCCGCGATCAGGGCCCAGGTCCGTCGCTGTTGGGAGAATCGCCCGCGCATCCCCTATCCCGCCGTGGCGGCCTCGATGAAGTCCAGCGGCGTGTCCGCCGCCGGCAGGCAGCTGCGGTCCACCGGCGCGGACGGATCGCGCAGGAAGTCGCGCGCCATCTTTCGCGTGCAGGGGCTGGCGTTGATGACGCCGTGGGTGGCGTTGGTCACGATCACCACCTGGCTGCGGGAATAGCCCTTGGCCGCCGCCTCGGTCAGGGGCGGGGGACAGCCGGGGTCGATCTCGGCGGCGACGAACAGGGTCGGGATGTCGGTCGTGACGGGCTGGTTCTCGATGGGCGCGGCCGGGCTCTCGCCCACCGCGTCGCACACGTCGAACAGGCGCGACAGCGACGGGACCAGCACCTCGGCCACAGGATCGCCCGCCGCCCCGGCCGCCAGCCGCGCCCTGGATTCGAACGGCAGTTCCTCCTTGCACAGATGGGCCATGTGCTGGCCCTCGGTGTAATAGGTGCGGTCCTCCGCGATCTCGGCCACCGGCGTCAGGTTTCCGGCGATGATCCCCTCCAGATCGGCCGGCAGCCGCCGCACCCCCGTCGCGCTATAGGTCGTGTCCATCAGAAAGGCCGACAGGTCGTCGACGGTGAAGGTGCGCCCGTCCTTGCCCGTGACCGGCCCGGCCAGCCATTTTCGCGCCTCGGACTCGAACCGCGCCTGCAGGTTCGGATGCCGCGTCGCGCAGGCCGCCTGCGCCTGGCATTTGGCCAGGATCAGCCGCACCGCCGCCGACACCTGTTCGGGCGTGCCGACGGCCCAATTTCCCTCCGGCGGCCAGGGGCTGTCCATCACCGCCGCCCGCACGATCTGCGGCTGGTGGGTGATCACCGCCGCCTCGATGCGCGGCCCGTAGGAGCCGCCCCACAGGTCGATCCTGTCGTAGCCCAGCACCTGGGCCAGTTCGCGCACGTCGTCGGCGATGACGGCGGCGTTGTACTGGTTGAGGTCGATCCCCTTGGCCTGATAGGCTTTCAGACAGGCGATCAGACCGTCGCGGTCGGCGTCCGACGGCGGCCCCGCATCGGTCAGCTGCACCCTCGGACAGTCCATAGACGGATCGCCCCGCCCGCCCCCGCGCTGGTCGAACAGGACCACATCCTGGTCCACCGCCATCAGGTCCGGCCGCCGCGCCAACGCGCGCAGCATATTGCCGACGCCGGGCGTCAGCGCCCCGCCCGGCCCGCCGTGGAACATGAACACCGGCGGCAGCGCCCGGCCCGAGGCGTCCGTGAACGGCTGGCTGGCCTTCAGCACCACCACCGCCACCTCGATGCGCCGGTCGCTGGCCGTGCCGCGCGCCTCGTCCACCGTCAGGGTTCCGCAGGTCGTCTTGCGCACGTCGGTCGGCCAGTCGGTCGGACAGGGTTTTTCGGTGAAGACGGGCGCCGCCGCGCGGGCCGGCGTCGCCGCCGCCAGGCCGCCCCACAATCCAAGGCTCAAAACCAATGCCGCGACAGGACGAAAGATCATGGGGCGCTCCGATGCCGCGCCAGCAAACGCCGATCCGCCCCGGCTTGGCAACGCCTATTCGAACAGGGGGCGGGGGATCAGGCCGCGCGCTTGCGCCGCGCCGCGTCCGTCAGGGCCTGCGCCATCCGTTCGCGCCAGTCCTCCCCCTCCTCGGCGAAGGCCTTGATCGTCTCCGCCGACAGCTTCAGCGCCACGTCCTGCTCGGCGGTCAACCGGGCGTAGAGGTCCGGCATGGCCTCGCGCAGGGGCTGGGCCTTGGCGAAGTCCTCGTCGGTCCATTCGGGGTTGTCTGAATCGTCGATCTCGACGTCCGCATAGTCGTTCGGATCGAGGCTGAGTTTGGGATCAGCCATAGCGTTTGCACTCCCTGGCGTTCGCTCGCCGCAGACTGATGGCCCTCAACGTCCCGTCCCGGAAGGTGAAGGCCAGCATATGCAGCGCCCGTCCAACATACCATAGGCGCGCCATCGTGGCTCGCCCTAATCCTGGCGGTCGTCGGCAAGGACGGCGGCGGCGTGAAGGTCCATCTCGGCCGCCCGCGCCAGCGACAATCCATGCTTGGCGCGATTGCTCGCATCCTTGCCTGGATCGAAGCCGATCCTCATTCGAACAGGTCGCCCGGCGCGGGACCGGCGGCGGGCGGCTGCGGCGCGCTCAGCCCCAGGTGGGCGTAGGCCTTGGCGCAGGCGACCCGGCCGCGCGGGGTGCGCATGATGAAGCCCTGTTGCAGCAGATAGGGTTCGATCACGTCCTCGACCGCGTCGCGCGCCTCGGCGATGGCGGCGGCCAGGGTGTCCATCCCCACCGGCCCCCCGCCATAGTTCTCGATCAGCGCCTTCAGGAACCGGCGATCCAGGCTGTCCAGGCCGGATTCGTCCACCTCCAGCCGCGCCAGCGCCCGTGCAGACACCGCCTTGGTGATCGTCTCGCAGCGGTCGGCGTCGGCGAAGTCCCGCACCCGGCGCAGCAGCCGCCCGGCGATGCGCGGCGTGCCCCGCGCCCGGCGCGCGATCTCCAGCGCCCCGCCCTCGTCGATGCCCGCGCCCATCTTGCGCGCCGTGCCCCGCACCACGGCGGTCAGCTCCTCCGGCGTATAGAACTCCAGCCGCAGCGGAATGCCGAACCGATCCCGCAAGGGTGTGGCCAACAGGCCCGCCCGCGTCGTGGCGCCGACCAGGGTGAACGGCGCCAGGTCGATCCGCACCGACCGCGCCGACGGCCCCTCGCCGATGATCAGGTCCAGCACCTGGTCCTCCATGGCCGGATACAGGATCTCCTCGACCTGGGGGCTCAGGCGGTGGATCTCGTCGATGAACAGGACGTCGCGCGGCTCCAGATTGGTCAGGATCGCCGCCAGATCGCCCGCCTTGGCCAGGATCGGCCCCGACGTCGCCCGGAACCCCACCCCCAGTTCGCGCGCCACGATCTGCGCCAGGGTGGTCTTGCCCAGGCCCGGCGGTCCGAACAGCAGCACATGGTCCAACGCCTCGCCCCGCCCGCGCGCCGCGTCGATGAAGACCTTCAGATTGCCCTTGGCCTGCGACTGGCCGACGAACTCGGACAGGGTCTGGGGCCGCAGGGCGCGGTCATAGGCTTCGCCCGTTTCGGCCTCGGGGGAGAGGATGCGGGTCATGAGTGCGCCGAGTGGCGAGTGGCGAGTGGCGAGTGGCGAGACGTGAAGAGTGCTAGTGAGCAAGAGGTGAGCCAGGCGGTCGCCGAGGTTGTGTCTCGCTCACCTCTACGCTCACCGCTTTGCTCACTTTTCACTCGCCACTCGCCACTCGCCACTCGCCACTCCCTTCCCCTCACCGCCCCAACTCCTGCAGCGCCGCCCGGATCACCGCCGACAGTTCGGCCTCTTCGCCCAGCCGGATCAGGGCCTGATCGACGGCGCGACGCGCATTGACCTCGACCACGCCCAGGCTCAGCAGGGCCGACACCGCCTCGCCGGTGATCGACGGCGGGGGCGGCGCGATCTCGACGTGCATCCCCGGCGCATGCGGCGCAAAACTGGTCTCGCCCAGCGGCTTGCCCTTCAGTTCGGTGACGATCCGCAGCGCCAGTTTCGGCCCCACGCCATTGGCCCGCGCCACCGCCGCCTTGTCCTCGCGCGCCACCGCCCCCGCCAGTTCGCCGGGCGGCAGCACGTCCAGCACCGCCAGCGCCGCCTTCGGCCCCACCCCCTGAATGGCCAGCAGGGTCGTGAACGCCCGCCGCTCGTCGCGCGTCAGAAAGCCGTACAGGCGCGGCCCCGCATCCTCGCTCCATTGCGAATGGATGTGCAGCGTCGCCTCGTCGCCCGGCGCCGGCAGCCGCCCCAGCGTCCGCGCCCCGCACGACGCCACATAGCCCACGCCGGCGCAGTCGATCAGGCAGTCCGCCTCCCCGACCTCGGCCAGAACCCCTCTCAGACGACCGATCACGCCGCCCCCCGATGCATCGCTTCCAACAGGTTCCGCTTCCTCAACTGCGCATGGGTGATCGCCACCGCCAGCGCATCGGCCGCGTCCGCCTTGACCTCGCCCGCCGCAGGCAACAGCCGTTTGACCATGAAGGCGATCTGGCTCTTGTCCGCATGACCTGCGCCCACCACCGCCTTCTTGATCAGGTTCGGCGAATATTCCGCCACAGCCAGACCCGCCTTGGCCGGCGCCAGCATCACCGCCGCCCGCGCGTGGCCCAGCTTCAGCGTCGAGGACGGGTTCACATTGACGAACACCTCCTCCACCGCCGCCTCTTCGCAGCCGTGGGCGGCGCAGACCGCCCCCACATGGTCCAGAAGATGCACCAGGCGCTCGGCGAAGGACGCGGCCTCGGGCGGCGTCACCACACCATGCGCGATCCAGCGCAGCCGCGACCCCTCGGCCGCGATCACGCCCCAGCCGGTGCGCCTGAGACCGGGGTCCAGCCCGATGATTCTGATCGGTTCGTTCGCCATCCGTTCCCCTCATGCCGCAAAGAGGGTTAGCGGGCAATGAACGGTTTCGGATCGGCCCTCAGCGCTGCATCCGCAAAGGGCGGCGAGGCGGAGCGTCCTGGGCCGGCGGCTCCGGCGAAACAGGCTCGACCTCGACCGTCGCGGCATCCGTCTCCACCGGCGCGGGCTCGGCCGTCGGTTCGGCGATCACCGGCGGCGGCTCCACGACCTGGACTCTAGGCGTCGCCTCCTGCCGCCGGTTCGTCACGGCCGTCTGCACCCGCGTCACCAGCCATGTCGTCACGGCGGCGGCGCACAGCAGGACGACGATGGCCCCGCCCCAGGCGCCGGCCTTGACCCACGCCCAGCGCGCGCCCTCCACCGGCGGCCCCGCCGCGCCGGGCAGATCGGTCCTCGGATCGCGCCCCTGCTGCATCCTCCGTCGCTCCCGACCTCAGCCGTGCTTTTCGACATAGGTTTCGGGGTCCTTGTTGACCGGCCTGACCCCGGTGATGTGCTCGGCCTCGAAGGCGGCGAACTTGACCGCCAGGTCATGGCGCATGTCGATGTCGGCGTTCATGCGGAAATCGGTCAGCCCCTGCCGCTCCTCCTCGCCCATGTGTTTGGAGTTGACCACATTCGCCTCGCCCACCGCCTCGAACCAGGCCTTGGACCCGACCTTGTGCTTTTCGACGGCCTTGACCGCGTCGCGCAACTTGTTGTGGTCTTCGATGGCGTCCTCGGTCTCGCCCTCGACCGTGCCGTCCTCGGCGTCGTTGGCCCCCTCGCCCTGTTTCAGCAGCTCGGGATAGAAGAACCGCTCCTCGGCCTCGGCATGGACGTCCAGGAACGCCGACAGCCGGCCCCACACCTTGGTCAGGGCGTCCGTGTCCTTGGGATCGATCTGTTCGATGATCGAGAACAGCCGACGCTGTTCGGCATGGTCGTCGAGGATCAGTTGGGTGATGTCCATGGGGCGCTCCGGGCGTAATGGTGAAGCCCCGATACGCCCCACACCCCGGCCGGTTCCGTGCGAACGACTCGCTGCTGTCAGGCCAACGGTTCGCGCGCGCCGTGCCAGAGACGGAGGATCGTGACCGCCTCGTCGCCGACCGCATAAACGATCGAATAGGGCGTGCCCAAGACGGTCAGTTCGCGCGTCCCGGCCTGGCGTCCCTCCCGGCCGCGGTTCGGCATGTCGCTCAGAGTGCGCGCAACCTCGATCAGGCGATCCTGCACCCGTTCTGCGGCTGAGGGATTATCGGCGGCGATGAAGGCTTAGGCGTCGAGCAAGTCGGCCAGCGCCTCGTCGGTCCAATCGACCCTCATCCCCCGCGGGCGGCCCGCTGCACAGCAAGCGCTGCGACCACCTCCTCGTGCGAGTGGACCCGGCCTTCCGCCAAGGATTTCAACCCCTGCTCCACGGCCGCCGCGAAGGCCGCCTCCTCGTCTGCGGAGACGAAAGGCGCGGCCTCTTCTTCCACCGCCATGTCCAGCACCGCCATGGCGACGATGTCGTCGATCAGCGCCTGCCGGGCGTCCGCCAGGGCGTCCAGCTTGGCCTTGACGGCCTCATCCAGGGCGATGGTCACGTGCACGGTCATGCGGAAACCGTATCACAGCCCCCAGGGGCGTGAAACGCGCCGCCCGTCACCCCGCGTATTTGGCGGCGTCCTCGTCCGAGACGTCCTCGTTGGAATAGACGGCCGATACGTCGTCCTCGGCGTCCAGCGCGTCCAGCAGCTTGAACAGGGTTCCCACGGCCTCGCCGGTGACCGGCACGTCCGACTGCGGCTTCCAGACGATGGCGGTGGACTTGGGGTCGCCCAGCACCTTGGACATGGCCTCGGCCACCTCGTTCAGGTCCTCGTAGGCGGTCCAGATCACGTGGCCCGGCGCGTCCTCGTAGATGTCGGGCTTGACCAGGTCGCTCTCGACGTCGGCGGCGCCGGCCTCGATGGCGGCCTCCATCACCGCGTCCTCGCTGCCCGCCTCGGCCGGATAGGTGATCTTGCCCACCTTGTCCCACATGAAGGCGACCGAGTTCATCTCGCCCAGGGCCCCGCCGTTCTTCTTGAACGCCGTGCCGATGTTAGAGGCCGCGCGGTTGCGGTTGTCGGTCAAGGCCTCGACGATGATGCCCACGCCGCCCGGACCCCGCCCTTCGTAGCGAACCTCCTCCATCGTATCGACGTCGCCGCCGGCGGCCTTGTTGATGGCCCGCTGGATCACGTCCTTGGGCAGGCTTTCGGCCTTGGCGTTGTTGACCGCCAGGCGCAGGCGCGGGTTGGCCGCCGGGTCGGGCAGACCCGACTTGGCCGCCACCGTGATGTCGCGCGACAGTTTGGAGAACAGCTTGGAGCGCTGCGCGTCGGCGCGCCCCTTGCGGTGCATGATGTTCTTGAATTTCGAGTGGCCGGCCATGGGATCGTCTTTTGCGCGTTCTGAAACCTTGAGCCGCGCGTCCTAAACGATGGGCGGCATCCTGTCACGATGGCTCGCGGGGGTGGAACCTCCACCGTTTGGGCGTATTGATCCCGGCAAGAGAGACGGAGCGTAAAGTCATGACCGCCGACGACACCATCTACGAAGCCGAAGGCTATATGGACGACGACCTGCACGAGGCCGACATCGTCGAATGGTACGAGGCTCGCCCCGTCACCGTCTCCACCGCCGTCGCAGCCGGCGCCGTCATCACCGCCTTCACCCTGGGCGCCCTCACCGCCGTCGGCGCCCTGTTCCTGATCGGCCGCCTGGACGACTGAATAACTTTATTCCGCTCATCCCGGCGAAAGCCGGGACCCAGTACTTTCGCTCGGCAATGCTTTGGACGGTGAGCGCGTCAGAACATCGCGATCTTCCGCCAAAAGCGCTGGGTCCCTGCTTTGACCGGGATGAGCGGGATTTAAAAAGCCCCCCTCAATCCGCCCGCAGGTTCTCCACCACCGCGCGCAGGCGTTCGGGCAACGGCTTGGGCCGGCGGGTTTCGGCGTCGACATAGACGTGGACGAAATGGCCGATGGCGGCGGGCGCGTCGACGCCGCGCTTGAACACCGCAAAGCCGTAGGTGACGCTGGAGGTGCCGATGCGGTCGACCTTGATCCCGACCTCGATCACGTCGGGGAACTTCAGCGACGAGGTGTAACGACAGCCGGAATCGACCACCAGGCCGATGGATTGGTTCAGGGCGTCGGCGATCAGCAGATGGGCGTTCACCGCCGAGTCCACGAACTCGTAGAATTTGGCGTTGTTGATATGGCCGTACTGGTCGTTGTCGGCCCAGCGGGTGGAGACCATGTGATAGGCCTTGTAGGTCGCCCGTTGCGCCAGGGCGCCCTCGTCACGTTTCGGCATCGTCGTTTCCTCTGGGCGACGCGAACCGCCGCTCTCGATCCCGACGCTCTCGCTTGGACGACGTAAGGTCAAGCGCCTATCGGTAGGCGTCCGATCACGAACGCGCTGGCCGACAGCGCGCGCCAAGGGGAGCCCCTATGACCCTGACCACCCGCGCCGCCGTCCTGTCGCAGAGGGGCGCCGCCCTGCCCTACGCCGACAGCCGCCCCCTGTCGGTCCAGACCGTCACGCTGGACCCGCCCGGCCCCGGCGAGGTCCGGGTCGCCGTCAAGGCCGCCGGCCTGTGCCATTCGGATCTGTCGGTCATCAACGGCGACCGCCCCCGCCCCATGCCCATGGCCCTGGGGCATGAGGCGGCCGGGGTGGTCGAGGCCCTGGGCGAAGGGGTCACGGACCTCAGCGTCGGCGATCACGTCGTCATGGTCTTCATGCCGTCCTGCGGTCATTGCGACCCGTGCGCGGGCGGCCGCCCCGCCCTGTGCGAGCCGGGCGCCGCCGCCAATGGCCGGGGCGAGCTTCTGTCCGGCGCCCGCCGCATTTTCCGCGAGGGCGAACCCGTCAACCACCACCTGGGCTGCTCCGCCTTCGCCGAACGCGCCGTGGTCTCGCGCCGCTCGCTGGTGAAGATCGACCCCGCCCTGTCGTTCGAGGAGGCGGCCCTGTTCGGCTGCGCCGTCCTGACCGGGGTCGGCGCCGTGGTGAACACCGCAGGGGTGAAGGCGGGCCAGAGCGTGGTCGTCATCGGCCTGGGCGGCGTCGGCCTGGCCAGCGTCCTGGGCGCCCTGGCCTCGGGCGCCTCGCCCGTCGTCGCCGTCGATCTGTCCGATGAGAAGCTGGCCCTGCCCCGCACCCTCGGCCCGGTCTTGACCGTCAACGCCGCCGACCCCGATGCGGTCGATCAGGTCCGCGCCCTGACGAACGGCGGCGCCGACTTCGCCTTCGAAATGGCCGGCTCGGTCCGGGCGCTGGAAAACGCCTGGAAGATGACGCGGCGCGGCGGAACCACCGTGACCGCCGGCCTGCCGCCGCCCGACGCGGCCCTGGCCGTCAACGTCGTCTCCCTGGTAGGCGAGGAGCGCACGCTGAAGGGCTCCTACATCGGAACCTGCGTGCCCAGCCGCGACATCCCCCGCTACGTCGCCCTCTATCGCCAGGGCCGCCTGCCCGTGGACCGACTGATGAGCGGCGTCATCCCGCTGGACGACATCAACAGCGGCTTCGACCGCCTCCACGCCGGCGAGGTCGTCCGGCTGATCGTGCGGCCCTGATCAGCCTCTGCCAAAGCCTGAGAAAAAGCGCATCACAACGGGCACAACGCGGTCACGACGAGCACGACGGAGCCGTGCCGGTCGCCAACGTCCTGATGGCCTGCGGCGGCGAAGCCGCAGATCGACCAACCGCCTGGACATGGGAACCGGAAGCCAACGCTGCTCCGGTCCCGTCGTGTCCTTCGTGACCTCGTCGTGCCCGTTGTGACGAACGCCTCTAACGGCCCGTCCTCGGCGGCGCGTTCTTCACATACTGGTCCAGCCAGCGGGTCATCTCCCACAGCGTATGGCCCACCGATTCCCGCGCGCGGTATCCGTGCGCCTCCAGCGGCAGGGTGACGTAGCGCGCCGTCGCCCCCAGCCCCTTCAGCGCCGCATAGAACCGCTCGGACTGCACCGGGAAGGTGCCCGAATTGTCGTCCGCCTCGCCGTGGATCAGCAGGATCGGCTCGTTCATCTTGTCGGCGTAGGTGAAGGGCGACATCTCGGTATAGACCTCGGTCGCCTCCCAATAATTGCGCTGCTCGGACTGGAAGCCGAACGGCGTCAGGGTGCGGTTATAGGCCCCGGAGCGCGCGATCCCGGTCCTGAACAGGTCGGTGTGGACCAAGAGGTTCGCGGTCATGAAGGCGCCGTAGCTGTGGCCGCCTACGGCGATCCGGTCGCGGTTCGCCACCCCCATCCGCACCACCGCATCCACCGCCGCCTGGGCGTCCGCCGTCAGCTGTTCGACGTAGGTGTCGTTCGGCTCGGCCCCGTCCTTGCCGATGATGGGCATGGAGGGGTTGTCGAAGATCGCATAGCCCTGGGTCAGCAGGAACAGATGGCTGGACCCGCCCGGCCGCACGAAGCGGTTCTGCACATCCACCGTCTGGCCCGCCACCGCCGCATCGGTGAACTCGGCCGGATAGGCCCACATCAGCATCGGCAGCGGCCCGTCGCGATCCTTGTCGTAACCGGCCGGCAGATACAGCGTCCCCGACAGCTTGACCCCGTCGGCCCGCTCATAGGTCACCAGCTGCCGCGTCGCCTCGGCCAGCTGCGGCGCCGGATCGGGGAAGTTGGTCAGCCGCGTCGTCTGGCCCGTCGTCAGGTCGCGGATCTGCAGGTTGGGCGGATCCAGCCGCGTCTCGCGCTGCGTCACCACCCGCTTGCCGTCCGCATCCAAAAAGCCGACCACCGCCTCGTAATCCGTATCGGCCGAGGTCCACAGCCGTTCACTGCGCCCGGTCGCCGGGTCCATCGCGGCCAGGAAGGGGAACTCGCCCTGCGGCGTGGCGCCCGCGCCCGACATCAGGATGCGCCCCTGCGGATCGAACCGGATCACCGACCGCCCCGCCGCGTTCGGCTGGGTCACCGGCTGG
The DNA here is from genome assembly GCF_032017145.1 of Brevundimonas sp. Classification (GTDB taxonomy): domain Bacteria; phylum Pseudomonadota; class Alphaproteobacteria; order Caulobacterales; family Caulobacteraceae; genus Brevundimonas. Next base: position 11,917 of record NZ_DALZQC010000040.1, on the reverse strand, counting down.
CCCGGATTGTCGTAGCGCGCCTGATAGTTCCGCTCCAGCAGCACCCGGCCCTGGCCCGGATTGGACGGATCGACTGTGAACCGCGTCTCGTGCCGGGTGTTGAACCAGCGGCTGTTGACGATGGCCAGGTCGTCCCGACCCCAGACGATGCCGCCATACCGCTCCTTCAGATCGATCAGCTTGACCGGCTCGCCCGTGAACGGCGCGGCCTGCATGAAGACCCGGTCCCGGAACTCGGCCTCGCGCCTGATGTCGCCGCCGTCCAGCGCCTCGACCCAGGTCAGGGTGGCCGGCGCATCGGCCCGCCAGCCGACCGAACGCGGCCCCGGCGCCACGGCGTCGAAGGCGGTCGGCACATCGTCCCTCAGCGGCAGGTCGGCGATGGTCCGCACCACCCGCCCGTTCAGATCCGTCACCACGATCTCGGTCGGGAACAGATCGTCCGGCACCGCATAGGAATAGGGCCGCTTGGCGATCTCATGCAGGATGTATTTGCCGTCCGGCGACACCGACGCATCCAGATAGACCGCCGGCGCCCCGATCGTCCGTACACGGCCGTTCAGCGGAACCAGTGTCAGCTGGCTGGTGAAATAATGGTCGAACAGGGCTTCGTCGCCGGGGTTCGACAACAGGTCCTGATAGGTCCGCACCGGCGCCACCCGCCCGGCCGTCTCCTCGATGTTCGGCCCCGTCGGCGCCGCCGTCACGTCCGGCGCCGGCCCGCGCCCCGCCGGAACCGCCTCGACCAGCAGGCCCGAACTGTCGGGCAGCCACTCATACCCCGTCCCGCCCGTCATATTGACCACCGGATCGGTCAGCTTGCGCGCCCGCGCCGAGGCCACGTCCACGACCCAAAGCTCCAGCCCCGTCGGCCGATCCATCACAAAGACCAGCGACTTGGCGTCCGGCGAGAACCGCGGCGCCGTGAACCGCGCGCCGCTGGGCAGGGCCACGATGCGGGGTTGCCCACCGTCCACCGCCTGCAGGCTCAGGCCCGTCAGCCACGACACCCGGCTTTCGGCCGCGCCGTTGTTCCTGGGATTGATCCGCGTTCCGGCCAGCCTCAGCATCGGCTCGGCCAGGGCCTTGATGCTGGGCAGGTTCGACCGATCCATCAGCACCAGCGTCCGCCGATCCGGGCTCAGCATCGACGACGGCGTCGGCTTGGCGTCCAGAATGTCCGCGATCGGCGCCGGCGGCTGCTGATAGACCATCGGCCCCGCCGCCGCAGGGCTGTTCGCCGCCGTCCCGTTCCCCGTCTGGGCGAACGCCGCCCCCGCCGTCGAAGCCAGCAACACCGTCGCCAGTGCCAGCCCGGCGCCCCGCATACCCATGGTCATCATCCGAAGTCCCCACAAAAGCCGAACCCCAGACCTACCCGCCCCCGCCCCCGACGCCAACCCCGAATGCTGTTACGGTGTTACAGACAAGGATGTCTTCCCCGCTCATCCCCGCGAAAGCGGGGCCCCAGTTCTTTCGCTCGGCAGGACGTGGATCAGGCCCGCGTCATTCTTTTCGGACCGTTCGCCCAAAGCGCTGGGTCCCCGCTTTCGCGGGAATGAGCGGATTGGTGAAGCCCTCCCAAATCGTCATTCCGGGGCCGCGCGCAGCGAGGAACCCGGAACCCAGGACCAGCGCCCCGCCATCGGACACGTTTGGCCCAAACCCGCGGCCTGGCTCCCAGGTCCGTCCTTCGGACGCCCCGGAATAACGCCGACGAAGGTGAGGTTCAGGCCCCCAGCAACCGCTCCACCTCATCCCGCTCCGGCGCGGACGGTTGCGCCCCTGCCCGCGTCGCCGCGACAGCCCCGGCCGCGCAGGCGAACCGCAACGCCTCGGCCGAGTCCATGCCTTCCAGCAGGGCGACCGTGATCGCCGCCACGAAGGCGTCGCCGGCGCCGGTCGCATCGACCGCCTCGACCACCGGCGGGGTCGCCCAGGCCATTTCGACGCCGCGCTGGTACATGGCCGCACCCTTGGCGCCCTTGGTGACCACCACCCGGCCGCCGCCCCGGTGCAGGCCGTCGCCATAGAAGGCGGCCTCGGTCTCGTTGACCACGATCAGGTCGGCGCGGCGCAGCAACAGTTCCGACACCGGGGCGGCGGGCGCCAGATTGGCGCAGACGAAGCCCGTCGCCCGGCCCACCGCCGCCTCCACCGTCTCGATCGGCAGCTCCAGCTGGACGATCAGCGCGCCCTCGATCCGCTGCGGCAGTTGTTCGGGCGTGACCATGTGGTTGGCCCCGGCCGCGACCACGATCTGGTTCTCGCCGCTCGGATCGACGGCGATCAGGGCGACGCCGGTGGGCGCGGCCACATCGATCTCCACCCCCGCCAGATCGACGCCCAGATCCTCCATCAGGGCCAGGGCCTCGCCGGCCATGGCGTCGTCGCCGACCCGGCCGATCAGACAGACCTCGGCGCCCAGTTTCTCGGCCGCCAGCGCCTGGTTGGCGCCCTTGCCCCCCGGATGGCGCGCCAGGGTCGCCCCCGTCACCGTCTCGCCCGGCGCCGGCAGCTGGGGCGCGCTGGCGACCAGGTCCAGGTTGATCGAGCCGACGACGGTGATCCTCATGCCGCGCCCTTAAGCGTCTCGACGATCAGGTCGAACACCCCCTGCGCGTCCGCCGCCACGGCCCAGCGATGCCGCGCCGTCGCCGGATCGACCCGGAACTCCACCGCAGTATGGCCGCGCGTCAGATCCGAGGCGGTCTCCACCTCGATCCGGCACGCCTTCGTCTCGAACAGGTCGGGCCGGATCAGCCAGGCGATGGGACAGGGGTCGTGCAGGGGGGCTGAATCCCACCCCACGACCTCGCGCTCGACCCGTTGCGAGAACCGCAGCATCGCCGCCGTGGCCCGCGCGGCGTCGCTGTCGATGGCCTCGACGGCGGCGATCCGGTCCTCGGTCGCGCGCACCTGATGGGTCGCGTCCAGGCCGAAGGCGACGACCTGACACCCCGATCCGAACACCACCGCCGCCGCATCCGGGTCGGCCCAGATGTTGAACTCGGCGGAAGGCGTGATGTTGCCGCCCTCGGCCCGCGCGCCGCCCATGACGACCACCGGCCCCAGCCGTTCGGCCAGCCGCCGCTCGCGCCGCATGGCCAGCGCCAGATTGGTCATCGGCCCCAGGACGGCGATGGCGACCGAGCCTTCGGGGCGGCGCATCACCAGGTCGACGATGGCGTTGGCGGCCGGCCCGTCGCCGACGATGCCCGTCGGCTCGAACGGCTCCAGATCGCCCAGCCCCTCCGGCCCATGGAACTCCCCCGCCCCCGCCGGCGGGCGTTTCAGCGGCCGTTCCGCCCCGCCGAACACCGGCACGTCCTCGCGCCCGGCGATCTGGCGGATGATCCGCGCATTGCGCTGGGTCTTGGCGCCGGGGACATTGCCCCCGACCGTGGTGACGGCCAGCAGCTCCAGCTCGGGCGCCGCAAAGGCCAGGAACAGCGCCACGGCGTCATCCACGCCGGGGTCGCAATCGATGATCAGGGATTGAATGCTCACCCGCTTCGTTTGGCGGGCCGAACGCCGTGGGGCAACCCCCGTCGAGGGATGAAACTACAGACACGCCTCGACGCAGGCCCGCGCCAGCACATCGGCCGAGTCCGTCAGCGGCGCGGCGGCCTCCTCCGCCCGCAGCAACAGCGGAACCTCCGTACACCCCGCGATCAGGGCTTTCGCCCCCGCATCCGCCAGGGCCCGGGCCAGCCCGCGCATCCCCGCCCGCGCCGTCTCGCCGACGTCGCCGCGCTTGACCCCATAGACCAGGCCCATGAAGGTCTCGCGGTCCGCGCCGTCCAGCAACACCGCCTCGACCCCGCGCGCCGCCAGCACCGCCTGATACAACCGCTCGCCCCCCGGCGTCGCCAGGACCCCGATCCGCCGCGCTCCGGACGCCGCCGCCGCATCCGCCGTCGCCGTGATCATGTCGATGAATTTCAGGCCCTGCGCCGCGCACACGGCGCGGATGGCCGCCGCCTGACCATGGGCGGTGTTGCACGGCATGGCGATCACGTGCGCCCCCGCCGCCGCCAGCCGCGCCGCCATCCGCCCCAGCTCTTCCTCCGCCTCGCCCGGCCGCACATTTCGGTCGGGAACCTGGGGGTTCAGGTCCATCACCACCCGAATATGGTCCGCATCCCCCTCGGCCGGCGTCAACGCCTGCACCCGCGCCAGAAACGCCACCGTCGCCGCCGGCCCCATCCCGCCCAGAACGCCCAGGATCCTGCTCATGCCACCCTTTCTGAACCGCATCGGTTCGCGTTCGAGCGCTCGAGACGCCCCAGCGACAGACCGCCAAATCGCTTAGCGACGCTCCCGGAATCCGCTAGGTTCAATCGACACTCAGTCAATCGAATTATCAGATCGTCATTCCGGGGCTGAGCGAAGCGAAGAACCCGGAACCCAGGGCTAAGGTCGCGCCGCTGAACGCAGCCGACGCCGGATGCGCGCCCCCTGGGTTCCGGGTTCGTCCTTCGGACGACCCGGAATGACGATCTGAATTCGAAAGTCGATTAGCCTTAGGCTTGGCCGTCGATGAACCCCGCCTGAACACCGTTCGCCCGGCTCGGCGGGAGCCAAGCCGCGCCTCGACCGTTGCCGTCCCATGACCGCCGCCGCCCCGTTCGTGAACCTGGATCGAGAGCGGGCCTATGTGTCGGATCTGGGCCGCGCCTTCGCCGGCGCCCTGGTGTTCAACATTCCGCTGCTGATGACGATGGAGATGTGGGAGCAGGGCGTGGTCATGGACCGCTGGCGGCTGCTGACCTTCATCCTGTGCGGCCTGCCGCTGCTGTACGGCCTGTCCTACTATGCGGGGTTTTCAAAGCGGCGCGGCCTGGTCAACGACGCGCTGGACACCGCCGTCGCCCTGGCGGTCGGCTTCGTCACCGCCTCCCTCCTGCTGATCCTGTTCGGCGTGGTGGAATGGGACGCCCCGCCGCGCGAGGCCCTGGGCATGGTCGCGCTTCAGGCCGTTCCCGGCGCCATGGGCGCCCTTCTGGCCCGGCGTCAGCTCAGCGGTGAAGGCGGCGGCGACACGGACGAGGAGGAGGCCTCCTATTTCGGCGAACTGTTCCTGATGGCGGCGGGCGCCCTGTTCTTCGCCCTGAACATCGCCCCGACCGAGGAGATGATCCTGATCGCCTACAAGGCCTCGCCCGCCCACATCCTCGCCATGATCGCGGTGTCGGTCCTGCTGCTGCACCTGATCGTCTTCAAGGCGGGCTTCGCCGGTCAGGAAGAGGCCGACCGTCCCGCCGCCGCCTTCCTGCATTTCACCCTGCCCGGCTACGCCATCGCCCTTGGGGTCAGCCTGTTCACCCTGTTCCTGTTCGGGCGCGCCGACGGCCATTCGGTCGCCGGCGTGGTCCAGACCATGGTCGTCCTGGGCTTTCCCGCCTCCATCGGGGCCGCCGCCGCCCGCCTTCTGGTCTGACCGCCCATGCCCGCCAAGACGAAACGCGCCGCCGCCTCCACGCCTCGCCCGGTGCTTCAGTGGGTCATGGCCGGGGTCGGCGCGGCCGTCACCCTGGGCGCGGTCGGCATCGTGGTGTGGGAGGCGCTGCAGCCGTCGTCGCCCCCCGCCCTCAGCGCCCGCATCGTGGCGGTCCAGTCCACCGCCGCCGGCCAGGTCGCGACCGTCCGTGTGCGCAACGACGGCGACGACACCGCCGCCGCCGTCGATATAGAGGGCGTGCTGGGCGACCAGACCGCCACCGCGACCCTGGACTACGTCCCCGGCCACGGCCACGCCCGCGCCTACCTCCGCTTCGACGCCGATCCGCGCCGGGCGGCCGTCGCGGTCAAGGGCTGGTCGGCGCCCTGAGACAGGCTTAGGCGGACTGCGCCATCACGGCCTGCCGCATCCGCTCGACCGCCTCCGTGCTCGACCGGCCATCGGCTACGGTCTCGCGCAGCAGAGGCTCCAACGCAGGGGTCACGCGTACGCTGGCCATGGCCCATCCCGTGAAGCGGCGTTCGGACACAGGGATGCGCTCCATGATCGTCACCGCCTCGTGCCGCCGGTCGTCGGCCAGCCGGATCATCAGCCGATCGAGGTCCTGTGCGGCGCCCTCCAGCACCTGCAGGAACCGGCCGTCATGGATCATCAATGCCCCGGTCAGGTCGTCGCGCGCATTGTTGCGCTGCGATGTCGCCAGGATATCCACCTGCATCAGCAGGCTGTCGGCGTCGCCCCTCGCCCGGCTGGTATAGACGATCCGCTCCAGCGCCAGCCCCATGATCGCCCCTCCTCTGTCCCCGACGAAACGCCGCCCGAACAGCATAGCCTGAAAAATGGCCGCCACAACAATAACTTATGTCAGATATCGCACATCTCGACTTCCCCCGTCGGCCGCGTTAGGCTGAACGCGTTCTCCGGGGGGTCGCAATCGAGCGGCTGAGATAGAGGTTTCTCCTCTGACCCGTCGAACCTGATCCGGGTCATGCCGGCGAAGGGATGAGTAACGCTTTCGGTCCTCCGCCACAGGACCCACGCGCCCGACGTCGGCGGACCTCACACCGTTTGAGGCCGCCATGAACATCCAAGTCACCCCGCCCGCCCTGCCCGAAGAGCCCAATGTCGAGTTGGCTCTGAAAGACGCGCGCGAGGAGGTCATGCGCGAGACCGGAACCATTCCGACCGGCGAACGGGCCGGCAGCCGCAAGGTCTATGTCGCCGGCGAACTCTATCCCGACATCCGCGTCCCCTTCCGCGAGGTCGCCGTCCACCCCTCGGCCAACGAGCCGCCGGTGACGATCTACGACAGCTCCGGCCCCTACACCGACCCGACCGTCACCATCGACATCAAGCGCGGTCTGCCCCGCGTGAAGTCGTCGTGGCAGCTGGATCGCGGCGACATCGCCCCCGTCGCCAATCCGCGCGAGGTCAAGCCCGAGGATAACGGCCACGCCAGCGGCCGCCACCTCGCCCCCCGCTTCGACGTCTCGAACCACCGCGTCTTCAAGGGCGTCGAGGGCCGCCCGGTCACCCAGTACGAATACGCGAAAGCCGGCATCATCACGCCCGAGATGGAATATGTCGCCATCCGCGAGAACCTGCGCCGCGAGCAGAACAGCCCCTGCATCCGCGACGGAGAAGACTTCGGCGCCGCCATCCCCGACTTCGTGACGCCCGAGTTCGTCCGGCAGGAGATCGCCCGCGGCCGCGCCATCATCCCGCACAACATCAACCACCCCGAGGTCGAGCCGATGATCATCGGCCGCAACTTCCTGGTGAAGATCAATGCGAACATCGGCAACTCGGCGGTCCTCTCCTCCGTCGATGACGAGGTCGACAAACTGGTCTGGGCCACCCGCTGGGGCGCCGACAACGTCATGGACCTGTCGACCGGCCGCAACATCCACAACATCCGCGACTGGATCATCAGGAACTCGTCCGTCCCCATCGGCACCGTGCCCATCTATCAGGCGCTGGAGAAGGTGAACGGCATCGCCGAGGACCTGACGTGGGAGGTGTTCCGCGACACCCTGATCGAACAGGCCGAACAGGGCGTGGACTATTTCACCATCCACGCCGGCGTGCGCCTGCCCTTCGTGCCGATGACGGCCAAGCGGGTGACGGGCATCGTCTCGCGCGGCGGCTCCATCATGGCCAAATGGTGCCTGGCCCACCACAAGGAGAGCTTCCTCTACGAGCATTTCGAGGACATCTGCGACATCATGCGCGCCTATGATGTCAGCTTCAGCCTGGGCGACGGCCTGCGCCCCGGCTCCATCGCCGACGCCAATGACGAGGCCCAGTTCGCCGAGCTGCGGACCCTGGGCGAACTGACCAAGATCGCCTGGGCCAAGGGCTGCCAGGTCATGATCGAGGGCCCCGGCCACGTGCCGATGCACAAGATCAAACAGAATATGGACGAGCAGCTGAAGCACTGCCACGAGGCGCCCTTCTATACGCTCGGGCCGCTGACCACCGACATCGCGCCGGGCTATGACCACATCACCTCGGCCATCGGGGCGGCCATGATCGGCTGGTTCGGCACGGCCATGCTCTGCTACGTCACGCCCAAGGAGCACCTGGGCCTGCCGGATCGTCAGGACGTCAAGGACGGCGTCATCACCTACAAGATCGCCGCCCACGCCGCCGACCTGGCCAAGGGCCACCCCGCCGCCCGCCTGCACGACGACGCCCTGTCCCGCGCCCGGTTCGAGTTCCGCTGGGAGGATCAGTTCAACCTGGGCCTGGACCCCGAAACCGCCCGCAAATACCACGACGCCACCCTGCCCAAGGAGGCCCACAAGACCGCCCATTTCTGCTCCATGTGCGGCCCCAAATTCTGCTCGATGAAGATCAGCCAGGACATCCGCGACGCCGCCAAGGCCCAGAACGACGCCGGCGGTTCGCTGTCGGAAGCCGAAGCCGGCATGGCGGAGATGAGCGCGAAGTTCCGCGCCGGCGGCGGGGTTGTGGAGGTGAAAGTGTGAGGGGGTTTCGTTAGGCGTTGCCGAAATCTAACGCTTGCTGCGCTCCGCGTGTGAGCTGACGGCGTTCCTCCAGCTCACGCATAAATGTCTGCATAAAGGGCGCATCAATAAGCTTGCGGTGCAGGTTCATCATGCGTTTTTCCGCCTGCCCGATGAAAGCGTTGTAGAGTAGAGGTCGGATGACTACGCGGTCACCTTCGCGGCGATCTCCCGTCTCACCGGCTTCGATTCTATCGCCAAGCACGTAGGCAACGACGTCAGTCCGGTCGGTCACATATCCTCTAGCCATCAACTCTTTGATATACTTCCACGCTTGCCCCTTCTCCTGTGCGCCCAGTGGCACACCAGGCTTTTTAAGTTCGACAACGACAAGCGCTGCAACTCCCACCTCGTTGAACGACTCGTCGAAAAGAGGACGCGAGTAAAAGCCAACCGACCCATCCGGCAGGATCACGAAGTCTGGCCTGTTAAGAGAGCCCGGCTCCGAGCCGCCCATCAGGTCACGAATTACAGTCGACATGCCACGGTTGGATGTAAATTCGATGCTCTCGAACTGTGGACCGAATATCCAAAGCGACTGTCCGATCAAAGGCTGGAGGTCTTGAACCTCTTGCGTAGCCTCATCCTCAGTCCGAACCCGGAGTTCCTCGATTAGCCTTAGGCGCTTTGCGATCTCGTCGAGAGCGGCCTTGGCCGTAGCCACCGACCATTCTTCCAGAACGTCGTTCCACCCGTCGAGCTCATCAGGCGAAAGCGCGTGCAGCTTCTCAATCAGCGCATACTGCGACGTAGAAAGTTCGAGGTTGGCTAAAAGCCCCATCACCTGGTCGATCTGCGTCTCCGACAGGCTGGGACACTTCTCGACAATCTCATCCAGAAATGCCTCCCACCGGCCCCGCTCGACCAAGGGCATCTGGTCAACTGCTTCGAGATGCTTTGACCGTACAGATTGCTTCGCTTTCTCGCGTCTTTCGCTTGTAAGGCCGCTGATCGTTTGTCGAATTGCCTGAGAGACCTCTGTCTGAGTTTGGCGCCAGGCTTCGTTCTCTGGTCGAAAATTGGACCAGTCTGGCAAAACAGACGCGGCCAAGAAGTCTGCAAAGACGATGAAGGTGTAACGCTTCGCTTCTTCCGTTCGGCCATCGATGAAACGCTCATCGAAAACGTTCCAGCCTCCTTGGCCGACCAACCGACGATTTACCCACCAAGCAACCCCGTGCTGCTTGGTCGTTCGATCGGGCCGCATGCTGTCGATGACGACGAGTTTCGCGATTCCAATTCCATCGACAGGCACTTCGATTACTTGAATGGAGTCTGCTGGTACATCGTCAAACGATACCTTCACTCCATCCACAGCCACTTCGAACGACGGGTCCATAAGGAACCGCGTGCTCAAAATCGACCGTGCATCATCTGCGGTGAGCGATGAAGAAATCGGCGAGGTGCCGCTGATCTCTGTGCCGTGGCCCTCCACCCCCTTGATTAGTACTGGCTCCGACACTTGGATGGGTTGTGTCACGCCCCCTTGGGAGACCAGATAGGTAGCTTCGGTGCCATTCTTCCACGTTCGCACACGATAAGGTGAGGAAAAGAGGAACGCTGCGTGCCGGCCCCGTCCGTTACGACCATACACCTTGCGCGGTAGGGCACCGGTTAGCTCATGAGGCGGCTCAACGAGACCGCCTTGATGGCTGATCCTGTCATACTCAAGAGTTCGCCAGCGAGTTTCAAACTCGCTAGGCGACATGCCGATCCCGTTGTCTGTGATTTGAAAAATCGCCTGGGTCGCGCTGTTCGGCCAAATGATATCTACCTTGGTAGCATATGCGTCCCACGCATTGGCCACCAACTCAACCAGCGCCGTTGTTGGGTCCGACATGATCGAACCGGCGTAACGCCCGAGAAAGCGTTCGTCGAATAGCGTTCCTTGTTCTGATTTGTCTGCCATAGTGAACTTATTGCAGAGCTGCTAAGCCGCCGGAAGTGAATTTCCCGCCTTGCGAGAATACAGTACAAGCCGTGCGTCCGGAGGCACGATAGCAAAGCCGAACCGCAATGCCCACCCTCGTCCTCCTCGCCGGTCCGAACGGCGCCGGCAAGACCACCTTCATCAACCGCTTCCTGCGTCAGCGGGCGGAGGCGTTTCGGTTCGTGAACCCGGACGAGGTCGCGCGTGGTCTGATGGGCGAAGGCGCGGCGCGCGATCTGGCGGCGGGGCGGCTGGTGCTGGAGCGCCTGGACGCCATGTTCGTCGAGCGGGACGACGTGGTTCTGGAGACGACCCTGGCCACCCGCTCCCACGCCCCGCGCATCCGCCGGTTCAAGGCCGCCGGATACCGGGTCGAACTGATCTATCTGCGTCCGCCCTCGGCGGACTTCTCAGTCGCCCGCGTGGCGCGCCGCGTGGCCCAGGGCGGCCACAACATTCCCGAGGCTGCGCTGCGCCGCCGTTTCACCCTCAGCCTCGACTATCTGGAGGCGACCTACAAACCGCTGGTGGACGCGTGGGAGGTCTATGCGAGTAGCGACGACGGCCTCGAACTGTTAGATTGGGGGCCGCAATGAACACGCTTTTCGACCGAGAAACTGTTCTGAAGGCCGGACGCGACGCCGCGCGGATCGCGCGCGAAGGCACGCGCGAGGAGAAGTCCGGCAAGTTCCTGCCGCCGCCCGGCTGGAAGGGGCATCTGGTCACCGCCGCCGACGCCGCGCCCTCGCGCCGGAAGACGCGCGCCTAGGCCCCCCTCCCCTCGAGAGCGGGGCGGATGAACGGCTGGCCCGCCTTCCTATGCACAATGTGCCTGCGCGGGCCGTTGAAATCCCTCGTCTTTCGGCAAAATGTGCGGCCCCGACCTATCACGGTTCCGGGCGGGGTTAGACTGGGGCGGCGCTCCGTTTCGGGGGCGTGGGCCAGGGGCTGAAGACGCAGATGGACAGCAACGCACCCCGCATCATCGCGCGCGGCGAGTGGGAGCAGAACGAGTTCGGGGACCTGTCCTACATTCCCCGGCACAAGGTGCCGCCGATGGGCGATGCGCGCGGCAATATCGGCCCCTGGCAGGAGGGGCGCGATCCCGACGACCTGCCGGTCGACGAATACATCCCCGGCGCCCCGACCGATCCGGCGGTCGCCGCGGCCATGGCGGAAATCATGGCCGCGCGGGATGCAACCGGGGCCGGGTCACGCGGCGGCTATGTCCGCGCGTCAGAGGCTGCGTGGCAGGCGGCGGCGAAGGACTATCTGGCGGGCGACAGCGCCGAGACGGTCAGCGCCCGTTACGGCATGGCGGTCAGCACCTTTCGCGCCCGCGCCGCCGAGGAAGGCTGGCGGCGCCGGGACCAGCCCGACCCCGCCCCTCTGGATGATCGCGCGCCCGACGCTGACCTGCCCGCCGACCTGCCCGACCCCCTAGGTTCTGTGGACACTTATCGCATCCATAAGATGGTTGCGGCGAGGTGCAGG
>NZ_DALZQC010000039.1:0-26793 GCF_032017145.1 Brevundimonas sp. | reverse complement strand
ACCTAGTCAAACCAACCCAGGAAAGCAAGAAGTTTCTCAACCCTTCCTTCCCCTCAAAACCCCGGGAAAACCAGTCCCCAAGGCCCCGCAGGCCGGCCCGTTTCCGAGCGAGGCAGCCCTATACGGGCACCACTTTTACTCAGCAAGAAGAATCGTCGGGATTCTCGAAAAAACTGGCAACACAACGGTCGTCAAACCGTCACACGCCGGCAGTCGCTCCCGGTTCAGCCGGCGATATAGGAGCGCAGACTATCGGCCTCCTGAGCGTGTTCGGCGATCTGGCACTTCACCACGTCGCCGATGGAGATGACGCCGACCAGCCGTTCGCCCTCCAGCACCGGCAGATGCCGGATGCGCCGGTCGGTCATCCGGCTCATCAGAGCGGACATCTCCTCCTTGGGTTCGGCGAAGATCACCTTGGCCGTCATATAGTCGGCCACCGGACGATTCAGGGCCGTCGCCCCATCCGCCGCCAGGGCGCGCACGACGTCCCGTTCCGAGAAGACGCCCGCGACCCGGTCGCCGTCGCAGACCACCAGGGCGCCGACCCGTCTCTTTTCCAAGGCCGCGCAGGCGTCGGCCACGGTCCGCTCCGGCGCGATGGAGAAGACGGCTCCTCCCTTGGTCTTGAGGATTTCGGCGACGAACATCGCGGCTCCTTCTCTCTGTCAGAGAAGCGACCGCAGGGCCGGGATGGCGACAGGGCCGCATCTGGGCGCGATGATCGCTCAACCGGGCCGGGGAGGCAAACCCCTGTCAGCGGTGCGCGGGCGCACGCTCCACCCCGCGGCCAAAGGCGCGCGCCAAAGGACCGATGGCCAGAATGCCGACGACGAAGCCGACCGCATGAGCCTCCCAGGCAATGGCCGCGCCATCGGCGCCGGGCGCAAAGCCGATCAGGCCGGTCAGGGCGTTGACGCCCATCCAGGCCAGCGACGCCGTGACCACTCTTCTATCGGTCAGCGCCAGCACGCCGCCGCCAGGCGGCACGCCCATCAGGCGCGTGGCCGCCCCGATCAGGCCGAACACCGCGCCGGACGCCCCGACCATCGGCGCGTCGGACCCCCAGTGGATCAGCCCATAGCCCAGCGTCGCCAGCACGCCGCACGCCACATAGAAGAGCAGGAACACCATCGGACCGATCCGGTCCCCCAGCAGTCGGGCGACCGGCGCGCCGAAGGCCAGGGCGCCGATCGCGTTCATCCAGGCGTGGGCCCAGCCGCCGTGCAGCAACATGGCGGTCAGCAGCCCGCTCCACCGACCCTGCTCCAGATCGACGGGAGCGAAGGCCATGCTCATGCCCATGTCCGGCAGATCGCCCTGATAGAAATAGAGCAAGGGAATGGAAGCCGCGATCAACAGCGCGACCAGGGGCACGTTGAACAGAGGCTCGCGCGGCGGCCTTGCGGGCTGAGGAGCTTCGAATCGACCGGGCGCGTCTGACATGGCCCACAGATGCGCAACGGATTTCGCGACATCAAGCGCTTCTTAATAACCTTAATGCAAGGGTCGGATGCGGATCGCCGAACGGGGGTCCGTCGTCTGTCTGCGCGAGGAACCGACCAGTGGCCGTGAAGAGGCTGTTTCTAACCACCGCCGTCACGGCCCTGGCTGGCCTGGCCAGCGTGCCCGCCGTCGCGCAATCGACCGGTTCGGGCGGCGCATCGCGCTTTCAGCAAGGCTATGGCGGCGCCCGTTCGGCGGCCACCAACGCCACGACCGGCTCGACCCGCGACGCCAACGGCAATCGGCTGATCGTCAACGGCATAATCCAGTCCGGCGCCTCTTCCTATTCCAGCCCGTCCGGCGGGGTCGCCTCGGCCTATGCGGGCGCGGGGTCGTCCAACCACGGCGGCACGGCCATCGGCGGCTCCACCGCCATCGGCAACCAGCTGAACGTGGTGGTGCAGGGCAACCGCAACACCGTGATCGTCAATTCGAACCAGACCAACACCGGCGCGGTCAACGCCGGCACGGCTCTGAACGGGAACATCAACCTGCCATGAGCCGTCGTCATCTCATCAAGGGCGGGGCCGCGGCTTCGGCCGTCGCGCTTCTACTGGCCGGCTGCGTCAGCCCGGTCGCCGGGCCGTCGGGCCAGTACGCAACGCCCATCGGCAATGCGCCGGTGACGGCCAATCCGACCCCCTACTCGGCCGCCCTCTATTGCCTGGCCGACTACGCCCGTCGCTACAACCTGCCCTCCCCGCGCATGGCCGTGGGCCGGATCAGCGACTACACCGGCACCGTGTCCTCGGACGGCGGGCGCCAGATCACTGGCGGCGCATCACTTATGGCCAACTCGGCCTTGGCCAAGGCCGGCGCGCGCATCGTCGAACGCTACGACACGTCTGTCTCCGAGTTGGAGCTGCGCTATGCCAACAACAAGCTGATCGGCGACAATGCGCCGGACGCCCAAGGCCCGGAAGACACCCAATACCGCCGCATCCTGGCGGGTCAGGTGCCGGGCTCGGACTTCTACGTCGTCGGCGGCATTACCGAGGTCAACTACAACATCCGCTCCGGCGGCATCGACATCGGCCAGGGCGAGGTGGATTCCGCCCGTCCCGGTTCGACCATGCTGAACCACCGTGTCTATGTAATGAACATCGCCATGGACCTGCGCCTGGTGCAGACCACCACGCTGGAGGTGGTGGATGTCGTCTCCTATCAGAAGCAGATCATCGGCCGCGAGATCTCGGCCGGGGTGTTCGACTTCCTGAACGGCAACGTCTTCGACATCTCGGCCGGGACCGGCGGGATGGAGCCGGTGCAACTGGCCGTCCGCGCCCTGGTCGAACGGGCCACGGTCGAGTTCATGGCCAACCTCTATGGGGCGCCCGGCCCAGAAATCTGCCTCAACCCCGCCAACGATCCGCTTGGCGGCTCAACCGTCGGTCCGACCGGCGGCTATTATCCGGCCTATCCCACGCAGGAGACGAACAATGGCCAAACCCGCGCCGATCCGTCTCGCTGGCATGATGGCCGCGACGGCGACGTTCGCCGCACTCGCCACTGAGGCGAGCGCACAGCAGACTCCGGCCTGCGATCCCGCTCTGGGCGAGGCCTGTTTCAGCCGCCAGACCCAGTCCGGCGACGTCACGGGTCAGGTGGATCTGAACCTGACGGTCGACCAGTTGACCGTCACCACCAGCGCCCAGGGCAATTCGCTCGCGGGCGGGGTGACGGCTGCGTCCGCCGGCCTGGTGTCGCGCCAGGCCATGACGGGATCGGCGCGGGCGGGCGGCACTGTCGCCCTGAACGGCGAGGCGGACGGCCAGGTCAGCGTGATCACCCAGGCGCGCGGCAACTATCTGGGCGTCACCACCAACGGCGCGACCTTCGCCGTGGACGCCGATCAATCGACCACGGGCGATCAGGTCCGCGCGCAGACCGTGGTGCGCGCTCCGACCGGCCGAATGCTGCAAGGCGGCTTCGCCTCCAGCGCCGCGACCGCCAACACCGTGGCCATGGGCGGCCCATCCTCCTCCCTGACAGGCGTCATCGACCAGCGCGCCCAGACCAACGTCTTCTCCGAGACGGTCGCGGACGTGCAGTATATCCCCGCACCGGCCGTCTTCGCATCCCAGTCGGCGGCCAATGTCGTCCAGACCAACACCACTGGCGCCTCGCACCAGGATCTGGCGGTGCGCCAGTCCAATGCGCCCTCGACCGTCGAGGCCCGCACCGACGTCTATGTGGACAACGCCTGGGACCTGACGACCAGCGCCAACGCCGGCGCCAACCAGGCGATCATGACCAACGCCGGCGGCTCCATGCTGGCGAACGTGGATCAGTCCAACGCCGGGCGGGTGCGCTCGGACGCGCGCGTCCAGACCAATCTGCAAGGCCAGACCGTGCTGGCGGCCCGTAGCGTCGCCAACGAAACCGTCGCCGGCAACAACGACATCTATCTGAAGCTGGACAACACCCAGCTGAACACCGGCGGGGTCGAGGCGACCGCCACCTACGTCGGCGTCAACGGCTATGACGCCTATGTCGGCGCCGATGCGGTGGGCAATGCGGTGACGGGCTACGCCTGTTCGCAATGCGGCGGCGACGTGAACATCACGAATAATCAGACCAACAGCGGCAATGTGACCGCCAACGCCAACGCCACGGTCGCCTCCGGTCGCACCGCCGTCGTCGGCGCCAACGCCGTCGGCAACAGCGCGACCTTCTACATCAGCCGCCCGGGCAGCTAGGCGGCCGGGGCCAGGATCGAAGCCCCGCCGCCAACGAACGGTCCGACGACCGCCATCGCCCGATCGACATAGGGCGTCTTTTCGCCGACCGGCGCGACATAGTGGATCGCCTCCCGCGCATCCTGCTCGCCGGCCAGCCGCGCGATCATCCAGGCGGCCAGATACTGCGACGCCAGGCATCCGCCCGCCGTGGCCACATTGCCGTGCGCTATGAAGGGCGCGTCGATCACCGTCACGCCCGCCTCCACGACCCAGGGCTTGGTCGTCAGGTCGGTGCAGGCGGGCAGGGCTCCGATCAGCCCCAACCGCGCCAACAAAAGCGTGCCCGAACATTGGGCGCCCACCAACTGACGCTTGGGATCCAGGCGGATCGACGCCAACACGTCCGCGTCTTGCGCAATCTCGCGCGTCTTGATTCCGCTGCCGATCAGCACGGCGTCGGCGGTCTCAGCAAACCGCATCGGCTGCTGGCGGCGGATCGTCACGCCGTTCATGGAGGTCACTTCGTCCGTCGGCGAAGTGATTTGGGCGGACCAGCCCCTGGCCCTCATCCGGTTGAGAATCCCGGCCGCAATGAAGGAATCGAGCTCGTTGAACCCGTCGAAGGTCAGAATCGCAATCTGCATCCCTGCGTCCCGATAGCGCCGCCCGGCGTCGTTTGGCGAGTAAGACCGTCAGCCTAGCCGATACATCGACCTTTCGCAGCCGATTTTCAGCCTGCGGCAACCATCCCCCGAAGGCGCTTGCCGCCTGCCGCGCCCTCCCCTACTCCAGATATCGCCGCGCCATCGGGGATTGCGGTTTCGGAGAAATTCCATGCGTTCTGCGCGTCGCCTGCTGCTCGTCGCGGCTTCCGGCCTGGCCCTGTCGGCCGGCCTCGTCTCCATCGCCAATGCGCAAAGCGCAGCGCCTGTCGCCGCCTCGACCGCCCAGGTCGCGCCGTCGAACCCCTGGGCCCAGGCGGCCAGCGACGTTCCCGCCGATCCCGCCGTCCGTTACGGCCTGCTGCCGAACGGGATGCGCTACGCCCTGCTGAAGAATGCGACCCCGCCCGGCCAGGCGTCCTTCCGCCTGCGCATCGACGCCGGTTCGCTGATGGAGCGCGACGACCAGAAGGGTCTGGCCCACTTCATGGAGCATATGGCCTTCAACGGCACCAAGGACGTGCCCGAAAACGAGATGATGCGGATTCTGGAACGGCTGGGTCTGGCCTTCGGGGCCGACACCAACGCCTTCACCAGCTTCGACCAGACCGCCTATATGCTGGAGCTGCCGAACACCAAGGACGAGACGGTCGATCCCAGTCTGCACATTCTGCGCGAGATGATGTCGGCGGCCCTGATGGCGCCGGACGCCATCGATTCCGAACGCGGCGTCATCGTCGGCGAGGAGCGTACCCGCGACACGCCGCAGTATCGGGTGCTGAAGACCCAGCTGGGCCTGTTGGCGCCCGGCCAGCGCCTGTCCCAGCGCCTGCCCATCGGCGACCTGGACATCATCCGCACCGCGCCGCGCCAACGGTTCGTCGATTTCTACGACGCCTATTACCGCCCCTCGCGCGCGACCTTCATCGCCGTGGGCGATTTCGACGTGGATGCGATGGAGGCCAAGGTGCGCGCCGCCTTCGCCGACTGGACGCCCAAGGCCCCGGACGGCCCCGAGCCTGACCTGGGCGCCGTCGCGCCCCGCCAGCCCCAGACCAGCATCATCGTCGAACCGGGCATCCAGTCCTCCATCCAGATCAACTGGATCAAGGCCCCCGACCTGAGCCCCGACACGGTGGCCGAGCGCGAGGCCGACATTCGTCGCGGCCTGGGTCTGGCCGTGCTGAACCGCCGCCTGGGCGAGATCGCCCGCGCGGACAATCCGCCCTTCATTGGGGCCGGCGCCGGCTATCAGTCGCTGTTCGACAGTCTGGACGCCGGTACTCTCTCGGTCGCCTTCAATCCCGGCGGCTGGAAGCGCGCGCTGGAGACGGTCGAGCAGGAAAGCCGCCGTCTGGTCCAGTACGGCGTGACCGAGGCCGAGTTGCAGCGCGAGATCGTCAACACCCGCACCGCGCTTCAGAACGCTGTCGCCTCGGCCGCCACCCGCTCCACCTCGACCCTGGCCACGGCCCTGCTCAGCGCGGTCAACGACGATCAGGTCTTCAGCGCGCCCCAGACCAATCTGGACCTGTTCAACAAGGCCGTCGACGGCCTGACGGTCGCCCAGGTTGATCAGGCCGCCCGCGCGGTGTTCGAAGGTCAGGGGCCGCTGGTCCTGTTCAGCTCTCCGGTCCCGGTCGAGGGCGGCGAGGCCGCGGTCACCGCCGCGCTGGAGGCGTCGCGCAACACCCCGGTCCAGGCCCGCGCCGCCGAGGCCGAGCTGAAATGGCCCTATGACAGCTTCGGCGCCCCGGCCCAGCCGGCCGCCCGCAGCGAGGTCGCCGACCTGGGCGCCACACTGGTCCGCTTCCCGAACGGCACGCTGCTGAACATCAAGAAGACCGACTTCCGCGCCGATCAGGTTCTGGTCAGCGCCCGGACGGGCCTGGGCGAACTGGGTCTGCCCGCCGACCAGCTGTCGCCCCTGTCGATGGCCAGCACCATCCTGACCGCCGGCGGCCTGGGCAAGCTCAGCCTGGACGAGATGAACCGCGTCCTCAGCGGCCGCACCTACAGCGCCTCGGTCAATCAGGCGACCGACGCCTATGTCTTCTCCGGCGCCACCAAGCCCGCCGACCTGCAGCTGGAGCTTCAGGTTCTGGCCGCATACCTGACCGATCCGGGCCTGCGCGCCGCGCCCTTCGAACAGACCAAGGCCCTGTTCCCGCAAATCCTGGCCCAGTTGGGCGCCACCCCGCGCGGCGTCTTCCAGCGTGACGCCTCGGGCCTCCTGGCCGGCGGCGACGCGCGCGAAACCACCCCGACCGCCGATCAGGTCGCCGCCATCCAGATCGACGACGTGCGAAACGGGGTCCGTTCGGCCCTGGCCCAGGGTCCGGTGGAGATCACCGTGGTCGGGGACGTGGACATCGATGCGGTCATCGCCGCCGTCGGCGCCACCTTCGGCGCCCTGCCCCCGCGCGGCGCCGCTCCCGCGCCGTCCGCCGGTTCGGCCCAGCGCAAATTCCCCGCCCCCACGACCACGCCGGTCCAACTGCACCACACCGGCCCGGCCGAACAGGCGCTGGGCTTCGTCGCCTGGCCGACCACCGATCAGGTCCACGACCGCAAGACCGCGCGTCAGCTGTCGATCCTGTCCGACGTGCTTCAACTGCGCCTGAACGACGAGATCCGCGAGAAACAGGGTCTGGCCTATTCGCCCAGCGCCGGCTCCACCTCGTCCAACGTCTTCCTCGGCTATGGCTATATCGCCGTGACGGCCGAGACGCCGCCGGCGGCCCTGCCCAAACTGTTCGAGACAGTGGACGCCATCGCCGCCGATCTGCGCGACAATCCTGTCAGCGAGGACGAACTGAACCGCGCCCGTCGCCCGGCGGTCGAGCGCATCCGTCGCAGCATGGCCGACAACGGCTATTGGCTGACGCAACTGTCCCAGGCCCAGTCCGATCCGGCGGGCCTGGACCAGACGCGCAACCAGATCTCGACGCTGGAAGCCGTGACCGCCGCCGATCTTCAGGCCCTGGCGCGCCAGTATCTGAAGCCCGACGCCGCCTGGCGCGCCACGGTCACGGCTCAGGGCGCTCAATAGGTCCAACAAAAAGGCCCCGGCTCGCATCGCGCGGGCCGGGGCCAGTGGTTTCAGGATCGTCGACGGAGAGCCGACGCATGCGATCCTGTCATCCGTCGCCTGAGCGGCGGCTGAACGGGATCGTCAACCCGCCGTTCAGAACACCCGGCCGCCGACGCCGCCGTCCAGGGTGATGGCGCCGGTCAGGACGGTCGCGCTTTCGACCTGTTCCTCGCGGTATTCGGTGTATTCCTCTTCGCGATACATCGTCAGGATCTTGATCCCGGCGCCGTAGCGACGCAGCAGCGAACGCTCGTTGCAGTCCCGTTCGGGCTTCTCGGGCCGGCACTCCAGCTTGCCGCCGTTGCCGAACCACAGAGCCTCGTGCTTGCGGCAGGTCAGGGTGGTGCCGTGGTCGAAGTTCACATTCCCCTCATAGTCCGCCAGCGTCGCCTGCAGCCAGGTTCCCGCCAGGCAGCGATAGATTTCGCCTTCGAACCCGTCGGCGATCTCACGGTCCGGCCGCACCTGGGATGCGGGGTGCGGCACCTGACGGTCGTCGATGCAGACGGCCTGGATCACGACCCGCTTCATCATGCTGCGGAAGGCGCTGTAGGGGGTGCGCACGGTCTGGGCGACCATGCCCTCGACCGCCAGACCCTGGATCGTGGTCGGATAGGGCTGGTCCACGCTGATGTAGGCCGCGCCGCCCCCACCGCCGTAGCTGCCCGAGAACCCGCCGGCCCGCGCGTTCAGATAAGACCGCGCGCCGGCGTTGGCGTAGCCATTGGCGTTGGCCCCAGCGTTCGCATTGGCGTTCGCGCCGAGGTTCACGTTCACATTGACGTTGGTGTTGACGTTGTTGTTCCACTGGTTGCCGCCGGGAACGCAGCCGCCGCCGCCGCAGGGGGGCTCGGGCGGAGGCGGAGGTTCGCACGACGTGCAGGGGGGCGGCTCGCAGCCCGATCCGCATTGCGCCAGGGCCGCGCCTGCGCCGGCCGACACAGCCAGACCGGCCGCCAGGCCCAGCATCCATTTCGTGATCCGCAGCCGCATCGGCGGGACTCCCAGACGATCATTGCCTCGGCCGAATTGGATTTCGGCCGATCCTTGCCGTCACAAAACGGCAAAAGCCTTTCGTTTCCGTTGATGGCGGCGACGCTTCGGGATGGCGCAATGCCGCATCGGTCTGCTAGACCGCCCGCACAATGACCGTCCGCGTCCTTCTTCGCCTGATTTCGATTAGCCGCCCGGCGTAGCGCTTCCGGGCCATCTGGCCCCGTGCACGCCGGGATCGACAGCCCTTCAAGGCGCGCGACGCGCGACAGGGCGAACAGACCAGCGAACGACAACCTAGACGCCGAGACGACCCATGGCCGACGCCCCCACCGAAACCTCCGCTCGCGACTATCGCGACACCGTCTTCCTGCCCGAGACGCCCTTTCCCATGCGTGGCGGCCTGCCGCAGAAGGAGCCGCTGATCCTGGAGCAGTGGGGCGACCTCTATGGCGCTCTTCGCGCCGAGCGCCAAAAGCAGAACGCCCCCCTGTACGTCCTGCATGACGGCCCGCCCTACGCCAACGGCGACATCCACATCGGCCACGCGCTGAACAAAACGCTGAAGGATTTCGTGGTCCGCAGCCGCTTCCTGCTGGGCTACGATGTCGACTACGTTCCCGGCTGGGACTGCCATGGCCTGCCGATCGAGTGGAAGATCGAGGAGCAGTTCCGCGCCAAGGGCCGCCGCAAGGACGAGGTGTCCAAGGACGAGTTCCGCCGCGCCTGCCGCGACTACGCCGGCAAATACATCGATCTGCAACGCGATCAGTTCAAACGCCTGGGCGTTACCGGCGATTTCGCCAACCGCTACGCCACCATGGACTTCAAGTCGGAGGCCGCCATCGTCGCCGAGTTCCACAAGTTCAAGAACTCGGGCCAGCTGTATCGCGGCTCCAAGCCCGTCATGTGGTCACCGGTCGAACGCACGGCCCTGGCCGACGCCGAGATCGAATACCACGACCACGTTAGCCCCACGATCTGGGTCAAGTTCCCGGTCACGGCCATGTCGGACGACCATCCCGACGACCTCCTGGCCTTCCGCTCCAGCACGCCGTCCATCGTCATCTGGACGACCACGCCCTGGACCATCCCGGCCAACCGCGCCATCTCCTACGGCCCCGAGATCGCCTATGGCCTGTATGAGGTCACGGCCATGGAAGAGGGGCTTGAGTTCGCTCCCTGGGCCAAGCCGGGCGACCGTCTGATCCTGGCCGACAAGCTGGCCGAAGACGTGTTCAAGGCCGCCAAGATCGCCGCCTGGACCCGCGTCTACGACATCAATCCATCCGGTCTTGAGACCGCCCACCCGCTGGCGGCGCTAGACAGCGGCTATGGCTTCTCCGTGCCCCTGCTGGCCGGCGATCACGTCACCGACGACGCCGGCACCGGCTTCGTCCACACCGCGCCGGGCCATGGCGCCGACGACTTCGAGGTCTGGAAGGCCCACGGTCATCACGAGGTGCCCGACACCGTCGATCCCGATGGCGCCTATTACGATCATGTCCCCCTGTTCGCGGGCCTGAAGGTGCTGGAGACCGAAGGCAAGAAGACCGGCAAGTTCGGCCCCGCCAACGGCGCGGTGATGGAAAAGCTGATCGAGGCTGGCAATCTGCTGGCGCGCGGGCGGCTGGAGCATTCCTATCCGCACTCCTGGCGCTCCAAGGCCCCGATCATCTTCAGAAACACCCCTCAGTGGTTCATCCGCATGGACGAGCCGCTGAAGTCGGGCGACACCCTGCGCGAAACGGCGCTTCAGGCCATCGACGACACGGCCTTCCACCCGGCGTCGGGCAAGAACCGCATCCGCTCGATGGTCGAGGGCCGTCCCGACTGGCTGGTCAGCCGCCAGCGCGCCTGGGGCACGCCGCTGGCCATGTATATGGACAAGCAGACCGGCCAGCCTTTGCATGACGCCGAGGTCGACGCCCGGATCGTCGCCGCCATCGCCGAACACGGCGCCGACATCTGGTTCACTGCGCCCGACAGCGACTTCCTGGGCGCCCACGACCCGGCCCGCTACGAGAAGATCGAAGACATCCTGGACGTCTGGTTCGACTCTGGCTCGACCCACGCCTTTACGCTCGACCCGCGCCTGCCCGAAAACGGCTATGCTGGCGATCGTCCCGCCCACTGGCCCGCCGACCTTTATCTGGAAGGCTCGGACCAGCACCGCGGCTGGTTCCAGTCATCGCTGCTGGAGGGTTGCGGCACGCGCGGCCGCGCCCCGTACAAGGCGATCCTGACCCACGGCTTCACCCTGGACGAGAACGGCGAGAAACAGTCGAAATCCAAGGGCAACACCACCGATCCCCTGGTGGTCATCAAGGAATCCGGCGCCGACATCCTGCGTCTGTGGGTGGCCCTGGTCGACTATTCCGAAGACCAGCGGATCGGCAAACAGATCCTGCAGACCACGGTCGACGCCTATCGCAAGCTGCGCAACACCGTCCGCTATCTGCTGGGCGCCCTGGCCGGTTTCGACGAGGCCGAGCGGCTGACCGACTACGACCAGTTCCCGCCGCTGGAGAAATTCATTCTTCACCGCCTGCACGAACTGGACGCCCATGTGCGTCGGGCCTACGCCGAATACCGCTTCCAGGACGTGGTGCGTCCGGTGCTGGAGTTCTGCTCCAACGACCTGTCGGCCCTGTATTTCGACATCAGGAAGGACGCCCTCTACTGCGACCGCCCCGACAGCATCCGCCGTCGCGCCGCCCGCACCGTGATGGACGAGGTCTTCGCCCGGCTGACCGCCTGGCTGGCCCCCCTGACGCCCTTCACCATGGAAGAGGCCTGGACCACGCGCTCCCCCGACGCCGGCACGAACTGCGCCCGCGTCATTCCGGAGACGCCGGCCGAGTGGAGCAACCCGGCCGAGGCCGAGCGTTGGTCCGCGATCAACACCGTCCTCGAAGTGGTCAATGAATCGCTGGAAGCGGCCCGCCGCGAGAAGCTGATCGGCGGCGCCCTGGACGCCTGGCCCACCGTCACCGGCCCCGCCTCGGCCTTCGCGCCTTTCGAGGGTCTGGACGCGGCCGAAATCTTCCGCA
The DNA here is from genome assembly GCF_032017145.1 of Brevundimonas sp. GTDB lineage: Bacteria > Pseudomonadota > Alphaproteobacteria > Caulobacterales > Caulobacteraceae > Brevundimonas. The sequence goes on along the minus strand of NZ_DALZQC010000039.1, from coordinate 14,804 downwards.
CCTCGGGCGCCGAACTGGTCGAGAGTGGTGAATCGATCACGGTGGCGGTCAACCCGGCCGACCACCCCAAATGCGCCCGCTCCTGGCGGCGCGTCCCCGACGTCGGCTCCGACCCCGCCTACCCGGACCTGTCGGCCCGCGACGCCGATGCGGTTCGTTACTGGGACCAGACGCACGCTTGATCCCAACAACGTCTCCTCCCCATGGAAATGGGGAGGGAAACCACCCCTGGGTCTCGCCGAAGGCGAGCCGGAGGGCAGGCTACGCGGTGGAGGGGCTCTTGAAGTCCCCCAGGCAATCGGGATGCGGTGACAGCCCCTCCGTCGCGGCGCGAAGAGCGCCGCGCCACCTCCCCGCTCCGCAGGGAGGAGACGGGAACAGCTAGTTGAAACGTCTGCGCTGTTCGGCGCTGCGCAGGGTGGAGCGCAGGAACTCGGCCGGGGGGTCCGTTTCGGCCAGGACCTGTTCCTTGATGGCGCGGGGTTCGCCGAACAGATGGCCCTGGCCCATCGCCACGTCCAGTTCGAGGATGTCGACCACCTGGCGTTCGTTCTCGACCTTTTCGGCGATGACCTCCACGCCATAGCGGCGGGTCAGGGCGGCGAAGTCGGCGGCCCGGATGTCGGGCATGGAGCGCAGGGGCGCGCCGCCGTCCAGGTCCAGAAGTTGTTCGATCATCAGGTCGGCGGCGACCTTGATGAACTTGACGTCCGAGCGTTGCAGGTCGGCGAAGTCGAGATCCAGCGTCTGGACCTTGTCCAGCGAGAAGCGGAAGCCCAGGTCGGCCAGTTTGGCCATGTTGCGCGCCTCGACCGCCCCGCGCGCGTCGAAGGTGGCTTGGCCCAGTTCGAAGATCAGGGCCTGGTTCAGGTCGCGGTTCTCGGACAGGAAGTCCAGAAACTGCGGGAAGAAGGTTTCGTCGCCCAGCGAGGTCAGGGCTACGTTGCAGAAGACGCCGACCTTGCGGTCCTGGCGCGCCAGCCGCCGCACGATCTGGGCGCAGCGGAACAAGAGCAGATTGTCGATGGCCGGCACCAACCCCTCGCCCTCGGCCAAAGACAGATATTCCGCCGGCATCATCACCCGGTCGGTGGCGTCGCGCAGGCGGGTGAAGCTTTCGTAGAAGATGGTCCGGCGCTGCGGCAGGGAGACGACCGGCTGAAGATACAGGTCCACGCGCCCTTCGCTGAGCGCCTCGTGTATGGTGCGCAACAGGACGGTGGACTGGGCCTGACGGCGGCCCTCGAAGGTCTCGACGCCGATGTGGGGCGCGGCCGACAGGCGTTCGTCGATGCTCTCGCTCATCTGCTGGACCAGGGATTCCAGCATCCGCACCTCGCCCGTCAGGGCGTCGGTGTCGGACAGGACGCCGCTCTCGATGGCGTGGGCCAGTTCGGTCAGGGCGCCCTGGGTCGATTCCATCGCATCGGCCAGCAGGCGGTGCGCCTCGCGGACCTGGGCGATCTCCTTCTTCAGGGCGCGGCGGTCGGCGATGCCGGTGACGATGCCGTGGAAGGCGCCCAGCAGACCCAGCGCGCCCAGCGTCCCGGCCACGCCCGCGCCGATCCCCAGACCGGCGCGCCACAGAAAGGCGCCCACGGTCATGCCGAGGAACAGATAGGCGAAATACAGAAAGCCCGTGGTTACGTTGCGCATCGGCTGGCGGTCGGCCACTCCCGGATGGAATCGCCTGAGTATCAGGCTATCAATGTCATTCGGCTAGAGCGCGGCGATAAATATCCCCGCAGAAACACACGGGAAACGCAATGGAACTGTTCGATCTGACCGGCAAGGTCGCCATCATCACCGGCTCTTCGCGCGGAATCGGCAAGGCCATCGCCGAACGGCTGGCCGAACACGGCGCCAAGGTCGTCATTTCCTCGCGCAAGGCTGGCCCGTGCGAGGAGGTCGCCGGCGAGATCAACGGCAAGTACGGTGAAGGCCGCGCCATCGCGGTTCCCGCCAATATCGCCTCCAAGGACGACCTGCAGCGGCTGGTCGACGAGACCAACAGCGCCTTCGGCAAGATCGACATTCTGGTCTGCAACGCCGCGACCAATCCCTACGCCGGGCCGATGGCGGGCATCGCCGACGATCAGTTCGAGAAAATTCTTCAGAACAATGTCATCTCCAACCACTGGCTGATCCAGATGGTCGCGCCGCAGATGGTGGAGCGCAAGGACGGGGCGATCCTGGTGATTTCGTCCATCGGCGGCCTGCGGGGCAACGCCTTGATCGGCGCCTACAACATCTCCAAGGCGGCGGACATGCAGCTGGTGCGCAATCTGGCTGTGGAGTGGGGGCCGTCGAACGTGCGGGTCAACTGCATCGCGCCCGGGCTCGTTCAGACCGACTTCGCCAAATACCTGTGGGAGAATCCCGAGCTGCTGAAACAGGTCACCGAGCCCGCCCCGCTGAAAAGGATCGGCCGACCGGATGAAATCGCGGGCACGGCGGTCTATCTGTGCAGCCCTGCCTCGGCCTATGTGACCGGACAGACCCTTGTGGTGGACGGTGGATTGACGATTGCCTGGTAAGCGTAGCGATTGGCGGCAGGATTTCGCATGGCGCCTGGAAGCCTTCGGCTTTCAGGCGCTGTTCGGTTTTCTGCGGCTGCTGGGCGTGGAGCGGGCGTCCGGCCTGGGCGGCTGGCTGCTGCGCACTCTGGGGCCGCTGACGGGCACGCAGAAGACGGTGATCCGCAATCTACGCATCGCCTTTCCCGACATGGACGAGGCCCAGCGCAACGCCCTGGCCCTGGCCCAGTGGGACCAGACCGGACGCACCTTCGCGGAACTGGCGGTTATGGACCAGTTGACCCCCGAGGGCGGCCGCGTCGAGGTGGTGGGGCTGGAGCGGCTGCACGCCCTGCGCGACAGCGGCAAGCCGGCCGTGCTGATCTCGGGCCACCTGGCCAATTTCGAAGTGATGGCGGCGGTCATCATGGCGGCGGGCGTGCCGTGCCAGGTCACTTACCGGGCCGCCAACAACCCCTATGTCGACGCCCTGATCCGCAAGAGCCGCGAACGGTACGGCATCCGCCTGTTCGCACCCAAGGGCGACGGAACGCGCGATCTGATGGCGGGGATGAAGCGCGGCGACTCCATCGCCCTGCTGGTCGACCAGAAATACAATCAGGGACCGGAGGTGCAGTTCTTCGGCCAGCCGGTGAACGCCTCGCCCGGCGCGGCGCGGCTGGCGGCGCGGTTCGATACGGTGATGCAGCCCCTTTCGGTGGTGCGCCTGCCCAATGCCCGGTTCCGGGTCACCGCGCATGAACCGATCACCGTCAACCACAGCGAGGACAAGGCCGCCGATGTCCTGGCGGGAATTCAGGCCGCGAACAGCTTTATCGAGGATCGGGTGCGCGAGCATCCGGTGGACTGGTTCTGGGTCCACAAGCGCTGGCCGGACAAGGTCTATGCGGCGCTGGATCGCCCGGCGTCGGTATAGCGGCGGAACGGTCCGTCGTAATCCGGCGCGTCGCGGCGACGACGGCATGGGCCGACATAGCCCTCGGCCTTTATGAAGGCGCGCGGTCGCAGGATGACGGCGTTGATCCGGTCCAGCATGGCCTTGGCGGTGATCGGTTTGACGATGAACTCGTTCACGCCGGCGTCGCGCGCCTCATAGACCCGGGCGCGCTCGGAATGGCCGGTCATCATGATGATCGGCAGATAGGTGTTGGGGCTGTCGGGACTGGTGCGGACCAGACGGGTGAACGCGACCCCGTCCAGCGGAAACATGTTGAAGTCCACGATGGCCAGGTCGATCGGGTGGCGACGCAACAGGTCGAAGGCGGCCGCCCCCTCCTCCGCCTCCTTGACGTTGCGGATGTCGGCCGAGTGCAGGACGGCGGCGGCTATGGCCCGCATGTTCTGATTGTCGTCCACCAGCAGGACGTTCAGCGATTTCAGGGAAGACATCCTGCCCCTTTTGTCAGGCGAGCGTTTTCGGCGCCTGGGCGCCCACCATCAGCGACGGGTCCAGATTGCGGTCGCGCCATTTCATCCGCCAGCACAGGTGCGGCCCCGTCGCGCGGCCGGTCATGCCGACGCTGCCCAGCGGATCGCCGCGCCGCACGCGCTGGCCCTGCTGCACGTCCAGCCGCGACTGGTGCAGATAGCAGGTGATCAGCCCCTGCCCGTGGTCGATCAGGGTCAGGCCGCCCTCGAAATGCATATCGGGGCGGACGAAGGCGATGCGGCCGTCGGCGGGCGCGCGGATCACGCTGCCCTGCGGCGCCGCCAGGTCGATGCCGTAGTGCGGGCGGGCGGGCGTGCCGTTCAGGATGCGCTGGGCGCCCCAGGCGCTGGAGACGCGGTAGCTGTCCAGCGGCCAGACGAAGCCGTCCTTGAAGTCGTCGGCGTCGATCCGGCTGGCGAAGCCCTCGGTCTTCAGCGCGATCTCGCGCTGGATGCGGACCAAGAGGGCCGGGTCGCTGGGCTCGACGGTCGAGGGCGGCAGGCCGTTCACGCGGGTCGAGGGAAAGGCGTAGGGCGCGATGTCCAGCGCGCGCCGGGCCGAGCGGGCGCCGTCGGTCGACCGGACCTCGATCCGCGCGCCGGGACCGGCGTCGCGGTCGAAGCCGATCACGAACAGACCGGCCGCCGAGGCGGTGGTCAGGGCCTCGCCGTCCACGAAGACCAGGGCGCCCGGCGCGGTGCGGCCCAGCGCATAGCCGCCCTGGCGCCAGACCCCGTTCAGCGCCAAAGGCAGGGCGTTTCGGTCCTGCGCCCTCAGCGGCCCGGCGATCAGCCCGGCCCCCGCCCCGATCAGAACGGCGCGGCGCGTGGCGATCATTTCGCCGCCGACTGAACGGCGATCTGGGCGGCGATGAACTCGGCGGGGCCGTAATAGGGCTGCTGGCGCGAGGGGCTCCAGTAGCGCAGGATCTCCAGCGGGATCGGCCGATCCGTCACCGCGCAGCGCACGAACCGGCCCGGCTTCAGCATCGCGAACTCGCCGTCGCCATAGTGAAGAACGGCCTGGTCTGCAGCGGTCATGTCCATTGCCCGACGATACCCCCGGCCCGCCCCGACGAAAAGAGCTTCAGGCCGAAGTCACCGCATCCGTGATCGGCCCGTCCGCGGCGGCGGGTCTGGTCGCGCCGGGCAGCGGGGGCTTGGGCCGTCCGCCCATCCGGTCGGTGAACAGGAAGACGAACGGATTCAACGAGATCGACAGAAGGGCGGCGGCCAGGATCAGGTCGTGGGTCTCGCGGCTCATGGCCCCCAGCGATACGCCCAACGCCGCCAGGATGAAGGAGAACTCGCCGATCTGGGCCAGGGAGGCCGCGACGGTCAGGCCGGTCGGCCGGTCCAGCTTGAACGCCTTGGCGATGACCAGGGCGGCGACCGACTTGCCCACGATGACGATGCCAAGAACGCCCAGGACGGCCCACGGCTGGCGCACCAGGATCATCGGGTCGAACAGCATCCCCACCGACACGAAGAACAGAACGGCGAAGGCGTCGCGCAGCGGCAGCGACCGCTCGGCCGCATTGTGACCCAGGGGCGAGGCGTTCATCACCAGCCCGGCGAGGAAGGCGCCGAGCGCGAACGAGTGGAACAGGAAATAGGCCAGCCAGGCGATGCCGAGCGCGATGGCCAGAACCCCCAGGGTGAACAGTTCGCGCGACTTGGTGTGGGCGATGCGAATCAGAAGCCACGGAATGACCTTGCCGCCCACCACCAGCATCCCGACGACGAACAGCACGACCTTCACCAGCGTCAGGCCGACGTTGGTCCCCAGGGCGGCCAGGTCCGCCTGGGCGCCCGCCGGCGCCAGGATCATCGGCAGCATGACCAAAGCGATGACGATGACCAGATCCTCGACGATCAGCCAACCCACGGCGATGCGGCCGATCTCGCCCTTGACCTGTTTGCGCTCCTCCAGCGCCCGCAGCAGGACGACGGTGGAGGCGACCGACAAGGCGAAGCCCATCAACAGGGCCTCGACATCGCCCAGCCCCAGCACGAACCGCCCCAGCCCCCAACCCAGGCCGGTGGCCGCCGCGATCTGGACCAGGGCGCCGGGAATGGCGACCTTGCGCACCTGCATCAGGTCCTTGGGCGAGAAATGCAGCCCGACCCCGAACATCAGCAGGATGACGCCGATCTCGGCCAGTTGCGGCGCCAGTTCGGTGTCGGCGACGAAACCCGCCGTATAGGGACCGACCACGATGCCCGCGACCAGATATCCCACCAGGGGCGACAGTCTGAGCCGATGCGCCAACATGCCGAACACGAAGGCCAGGACGAAGCCCCCGACCAGGGTGAGAATCAGGCTGTCGGCATGCGGCATCAGGGCTCCTGTCGCGGGCGGGGTCTTGGTTTTGGATTAGGCTTTGCAGTTGGTGCGCGAGCGGCGGTTTGACAAGATGACGCAGTGTCGCGCGCCGGCGCTTTCGCTGCGAAACTGTTGGAGGGCTGGGCGGAACGCCTGGCCTCTAATTCGCTCGGAGTGGACCAGCGGCATTGTGAGGGCTGGCGCGTCCCCCGTAGCCACTGCCGTCATCCTCAGCCTTGTGCCGAGGATGACGAGGTGGGGCGGACAGGACATCGTCTCCTCCCTGCGGAGCGGGGAGGTGGCTCGAAGCGCAGCGAAGAGACGGAGGGGCTCTTGGCGGCATCGCCGGCGCCTGTGCGGCTTCGACAGCCCCTCCACCACGCTTCGCGTGGTCCCCCTCCCCATTGCATGGGGAGGAGACTTTCGTCTCAGGCTTCGAACCGCTACTCAGCCCCCATGACCCTTCCCCACGCCCTGCCCCATCTCGGCGCCGTCGCCGGCGACTATGACATTCTGCTCTGCGACGTGTGGGGCGTGATCCATAACGGCCGCGAAAGCTGGAAAGCGCCATGCGAGGCCCTGGCCCGGTTCAATCGCGAGGGCGGCCATGTGGTGCTGATCTCCAACTCCCCGCGCCCGGCCTCGGACGTGATCGCGCAGCTGGACGGGCTGGGGGTGCCGCGCGAGGCGTGGAAGGCCTTCGTCACCTCGGGCGACGCGACGCGGGCGGAACTGGCCAAGCGCGCGCCCGGCCCGGCCTGGATCGTCGGCCCCGAACGCGACGCCCCCCTTTACGAAGGTCTGGGCCTTGAGCGGGCCGCGTCGCCTGAGGACGCCGCCTTCATCTCCGTCACCGGCCCGGTCGATGACACGGCCGAGACGCCCGAAGACTATCGCGCGCGGTTCGCCGTGGGCGCCGGGCGCGACATCGAACTGATCTGCGCCAACCCGGACCGGGTGGTGCAGCGCGGCGATCAGCTGATCTATTGCGGCGGGGCGCTGGCCGACCTCTACGCCTCGCAGGGCGGGCGCGTGGTCATGGCGGGCAAGCCGTTCGCCCCCATCTACGATCTGGCGATCAAGGAGGCGGAGAATCTGCTGGGCCGCGCCGTCGACCGCTCGCGCGTCCTGTGCATCGGCGACGGAGTGGTGACCGACGTCATGGGCGCCAATGCGCAAGGCTTGGACTGCCTGTTCATCGCCCAGGGCATCCACGGCGACCAGGCCAAGGGCGAGGACGGATCGCTCGACCCCGCCCGCGCCGGCGCCCTGCTGAAGGCCGAAACCGCTTATGCGCGCTACGCGGCGCTGGAACTGGCCTGGTAAGGCTCGCCATTTTGTCGCACGGCGGCTAAAGCCACAATCATGGTCGAATTGGTTCAGCAGCATCCGTCCGGTGGTTACATCCTGGACGAACTTCACGTCGGCATGGCGGCCGAGAAAATCGTCGTGGCGACGGAGGATCGCATCCGCCTGTTCGCCGAGGCGTCCGACGACTTCAACCCGGTGCATCTGGACGAGGCCTTCGCTTCCAAGACCGCCTATCGCGGCCGGATCGCCCATGGCCTGCTCAGCGCCTCTTTCGGTTCGGCGGTGGTGGGCACCATCCTGCCGGGCGCTGGCTCGATCTACATCTCCCAGACCCTGGCCTTCCATCAGCCGGTGCGGATCGACGACGTCGTGCGCATCGTCATCACGGTGATCGAGGTCGAGGCCGAAAGCGCGCGGGTCAAGCTGAGCTGCGAGGGCTTCGTGGGCGAGACCATGATCATGGACGGCGTCGCGGTGGTCCGCGTTCCGCGCCGGCGCAAACCGTCCCAGCGCTGATGAGGGTCGTTCGCGACTGGCGCGACCTGCCGGACGCCGCAAAGGGCGCCGCGGTCGCCGTCGGGGCCTTCGACGGCGTGCATCGGGGCCACCAGGCCGTGATCGCCGATGCGAAGGCGGCGGCCGACCGGCTGGGCGCGCCGCTGGGCGTCGTCAGCTTCGATCTCCATCCCCGCCGCTGGTTCCAAAAGGACGCCGCGCCGTTTCGCCTGATGACCGCCGACCAGATGGCCCAGGCCCTGGGGCCGCTGGGCGTGGACATCCTGTATCTGCTGCCCTTCGACGCCGAGATGGCGGGCATGAGCGACGCCGAGTTCGCCGAGCGGGTGCTGGCGCGGGGCCTGGGCATCCGCCACGCCGCCGTCGGTTTCGACTTCACCTTCGGCAAGGGGCGGTCAGGCTCGCCGGAGGCTTTGCGCACCTATGGCGAACGGCTGGGCTTCAGCGTTTCGACGGCGCCGCGTCTGGACGACGCCGACGGTCTGAAACTGTCGTCCAGCGCCGTGCGCGAGGCGCTGAAGGCCGGGGACATGGCGCGCGCCGCCGTCATCCTGGGCCGCCCCTTCGCCATACAGGGCCAGGTGATACACGGCGACAAGCGCGGCCGCACCATCGGCGTGCCGACCGCCAATGTGCCGCTTGGCGACTATATGCGGCCGGCCTACGGCGTCTATGCGACGCGCAGCCGGCTGGCGGACGGGCGCGTGGTCGACGGCGTGGCCAGCCTGGGCGTGCGGCCCATGTATGCGCTGGAGACGCCGTTGCTGGAGGTCTGGCTATTCGACTTCGACGGCGACCTCTACGGCCAGACGCTGGACACCCAGCTGATCGCCTGGCTGCGCGGCGAGGAGACCTTCGACGGCCTGGACGCACTGAAAACCCAGATCGACGCCGACGCGGCGGCGGCGCGGGCGGTTCTCAGGGGGTCATAAGGCGCGCAGCTCCGCCGCAAACCGCTTCCAGTTCTGCACATAATGGTCGGCCGACATCTGCAGCACGGCGATGTGTTCGGGGTCGCGCTCGCGCACCACCTTGCCGGGTTGGCCCATGACCAGGCTGTTGTCGGGAATGACCTTGCCCTCGGTGATCAGCGCGTTGGCGCCGATGATGCAGTTGCGGCCGATCCTGACGCCGTTCAGCACCACCGCCCCGATGCCGATCAGGCTGTAGTCCCCGATCTCGCAGCCGTGCAGCATGGCGTTGTGGCCCACAGTCACCCCGCGCCCAATCGTCAGCGGCGATCCGAAGTCGGTATGCAGCACGCTGCCGTCCTGGATGTTGCTGTCAGGCCCCACCGTGATGGGATCATTGTCGCCGCGCAGGGTCGCGCCGAACCAGACGCTGGCGTTTGTATGCAGAATCACATTTCCTATCACCGATGCGCTTGGCGCCACCCAGTATTCGCCCTCCGGCGGAAGCTGAGGTTTGCTGTAGCCCAATGCGTAAACAGTCATCAGAACACCACCTAATCTTTGAAAAACGAGGGCTTTAACGGAACGCTAACCACGATAGCATCATTCTGTTGATGCGATTCGCGGGTCGCCATTTCGGCCCTGAATCCGAAACCGGATCAAGTTCGGTCCGGTCAGTCGTCGGGGCTTGTGCGTGGCGCGTTGGGATCCGGGTTCGGTTGTTCGGCGGCGGGTCGATCCCGTTGCAGACGGCCCTGCACTCGATCCGGGCGGCCTGCCTTGCGGCCGCGACCCTTTCCTCCCCAAGCCCATCCAAGGCGGCGCCCGTTTGGGTCCGCCTTTTTTCATGCCCTGGAGGCGTCCATGACCAAGCGTGCGGCTACGAAGCGTCAGTCCCGTGAAAACGGCATCCTGGATTCGCGTGACTTCATCGAAGAGTCGAAGGTTCGTCGGCTCCATGCGCCCAACAATGCGCGTGCAGGCTGGTCGCCCTATCCGTCCAACGACGACCGCGACCAAGGCTATCTGAAGACGCTGAAGCCCAAGTCCGAAGGCCAGGGCGAGCTGATGGCGGCCATCGATCAACACAACCTGGTCATGGCGCTGGGGCCGGCAGGCACGGGCAAGACCTATCTGGCCGTCGCCAAGGCGGTCGAGGCGCTGGAGGCCGGCAAGGTCGGCCGCATCGTCCTCAGCCGCCCTGCCGTCGAGGCCGGCGAATCCATAGGCTTTCTGCCCGGCGACATGGAGGACAAGCTGGCCCCCTATCTGCGCCCCCTCTACGACGCCCTGTCGGACCGGCTGTCGATGAAGCGGGTCAAGGCCCTGATGGCCGAGGGTCTGATAGAGATCGCGCCGGTGGGATACATGCGCGGCCGCACCCTGAACAACGCCTTCATCGTCGTCGACGAGGCGCAGAACTGCACCTACGTCCAGCTGAAGATGCTGCTGACGCGGCTGGGCTGGCACTCGACCATGGTGGTGACGGGCGATCCGCAGCAGTCGGACCTCCTGCCCGGCATCTCGGGACTGTCGGACATCTCGGCGCGTCTGGAGGCGGTGCCTGACATCGCCGTGGTGCGCCTGGCCGAACAGGACATCGTGCGCCACCCGCTGGTCGCTTCCATGATCGGCGTGCTCTGAAAACCTGGCTTAGGTCGTCATTCCGGGGCTGAGCGTAGCGAAGAACCCCGGAACCCAGGGCCGCACGCGCCGCCCTATGCATTCGATGCTCGATGCGAGCCGCCTGGGTTCCGGGTTCGTCCTGCGGACGCCCCGGAATGACCACGAGAGACGATCTGACCGCTTGGGCCAAACGCCCATTGTCCCCCGCCGCGCTCTCCCGCTAAAGGTCGGGTCGCCGCTGATGAGGGATTTCGATGCGCGTAGCGATGATTGGGACGGGTTATGTGGGCCTGGTTTCCGGCGCCTGTTTCGCCGACTTCGGCCATGTCGTCACCTGCATCGACAAGGACCCGTCCAAGATCGAACGGCTGGAGCGGGGCGAAATCCCGATCTACGAGCCGGGTCTTGACGATCTGGTCGCCGCCAATGTGCGTGAAGGACGGCTGTTCTTCACCCTGGACGGGGCCGAGGCCATTCGCCGGGCCGACGCCGTCTTCATCGCCGTGGGCACGCCGACCCGGCGCGGCGACGGTCATGCCGACCTGTCCTACGTCCATGCGGCGGCCGAGGAGATCGCCGGCCTGATCGACGGTTTCACTGTGGTCGTGACCAAGTCCACCGTCCCGGTCGGCACGGGCGACGAGGTCGAGGCCCTCATCCGAAAGGCCAATCCGACCGCCGACTTCGCCGTCGTCTCCAACCCCGAGTTCCTGCGCGAGGGCGCCGCCATCGGCGACTTCAAACGCCCCGACCGTGTCGTCATCGGCGTCAACGACATGGAGGGCGAGGTGGGGCTGCGCGCCCAGAAGGTCATGAGCGAACTGTATCGCCCGCTGAACCTGAACGAGAGTCCGCTGCTGTTCGTGGGGCGCCGCACGTCCGAACTGATCAAATACGCCGCCAACGCCTTCCTGGCCATGAAGATCACCTTCATCAACGAGATGGCGGACCTCTGCGAAGCCGTCGGCGCCGACGTGCAGCAGGTCGCGCGCGGCATCGGCCTGGACAAGCGGATCGGCTCCAAATTCCTGCACGCCGGCCCCGGCTATGGCGGATCGTGCTTCCCCAAGGACACGATCGCCCTGGTCCGCACCGCCCAGCAGTACGGCGCTCCGACCCGGTTGATCGAGGCGACGGTCGAGGTCAACGACGCCCGCAAGAAGGCCATGGCCGGCCGGGTCGAGACCACCCTGGGCGACAGCGTGGCGGGCAAGACCGTGGCCCTGTTGGGTCTGACGTTCAAGCCGAACACCGACGACATGCGCGACGCCCCCTCGCTGGACATCGCCCCCGCCCTGATCGCCGCCGGCGCCCATGTCCAGGCCTTCGATCCCGAGGGGATGCACGAGGCCGCCAAACTGCTGCCCGGCGTGGAGATGAAGGACAACGCCTATGACGCCGTGGTCGGCGCCGACGCCGTGGTGCTGGTCACCGAATGGGACCAGTTCCGCGCCCTGGACCTGGACCGGATCAAGCTTTTGATGAAACAGCCGGTGCTGGTCGATCTGCGCAACATCTATCGGCCCGACGACATGAAGAGCCGGGGCTTCCGCTACATGGGCGTCGGGCGCGGCTGATGGGGTCGCCGATCCTTGTCACCGGCGCGGCCGGCTTCATCGGCATGCACGTCGCCGAACGCCTGCTGGACCGGGGCGAACAGGTGATCGGCATCGATGTCTTCAACGACTATTACGACCCGCGCCTGAAGGCGGCGCGCGCCGCGCGGCTCGAGGGGCGCGACGGGTTTCGCATGGTGCGCGCCGACATCGCCGACCACGAGCGGATGCGCGCCCTGGTCGCCGACGCGGACGTGCGGCGGATCGTGCATCTGGCCGCCCAGGCAGGGGTGCGGTATTCGCTGGAGAACCCCTTCGCCTATGAGCGGTCCAACCTGGCCGGCCATCTGTCGATGCTGGAGGCCGCGCGGCACAATGGCGTGACCCATCTGGTCTATGCCTCGTCCAGTTCGGTCTATGGCGACCGGCCGCTGGAGGGTTCGGGCTTTCGAGAGAACGATCCCACCGTCCACCCGGTATCGCTCTACGCCGCGACCAAACGCTCGTGCGAACTGATGAGCCAGAGCTACGCCAGGCTTTACGGCTTTCCGCAGTCGGGCCTGCGCTTCTTCACCGTCTATGGGCCGTGGGGCCGGCCGGACATGGCCTATTTCGGCTTCACCCAGAAGATCGTGCGCGGCGACCCCATCGAGGTCTATGGCGAAGGCCGGATGGCGCGCGACTTCACCTATATAGACGACATCGTGGACGGGATCGTCGGCGTGCTGGACCGCCCGCCGGCCGCCGGCGCCCATGAGATCTACAACATCGGCGACAGCCAGCCGGTGGGCCTGATGGAGATGATCTCGACGCTGGAGACCGCCCTGGGCGTCGAGGCCAAGAAGATCATGCGCCCAATGCAGCCCGGCGACGTCACCGCCACCTATGCAGACGTCTCCAAGCTGAACGCCCTGTGCGGCTACCAGCCCCAGGTGCCGCTCAAGGACGGGCTGGAGAAGTTCGTGGCCTGGTGGCGGCAGTATCAGAACGGCTGACGCACCCGGCGATGCGACGCGCCGTCCATCCCGCCGTCGCCGCATCTGTGGGCCTGTTCGCCGCGGATCAGGCCGCCGCCCAGACAGCTGTAGCCGATCCCTTCTGCCGCCAGCGCGGCCAGGCCGTGCGCGACCGGTCCCAGCCGGCCTATGACTCCGTTGGGCTGCGAGCCGGTGGCTTCACCCTGTGGCCGCGTCTGCAGTCGGCAGCCTGCGGCTGATCGTGGCGGCGGTGGCGCGCTTCTAACGCGCGGAGATTATTGACAACCTGGGCGCGACACCTCACCACTGATGCGGACGTTCTCCGTTCGGCGGCGCGATGACCTTGACCGACCCCTCGCCCGCTTCCGCCGACTGCACCACGAGCGACGAGATCGACATCGACGCCTGGATCGCGGGCCTTCGCCGCCGCGCGGGTCTGTTCGCCGGGGTCGCCGCCGTGGTCGCCCTGATCGTCCTGGCGGTCATGCTGGGCCGCCCGCCCGCCTACACCGCCGTCGCCAGTCTTCAAATCAACACCCGCAACGCGCAGGTAGTGGCGGGCCCCGCCGTCCTGTCCGCCCTGGACGCCGAGGCCGCCATCGCGGACACCGAGGTCGAGGTCTGCGCTCGCCGCAACTGGCCGCCGCCGTCGTGGACGATCTGAACCTGGTCCGAGACCCCGCCTTCAACCCCGGTCTTCGCCCCAGCCTGCTGGCGCGCCTGACCGGCCGCATTCCGCACGCGCCCGACCCGGCCACGGCGCGCCAGCGGCTGATCGAGGCCGTTAACCGCCGCCTGACCGTGCGCCGCGTCGGCCTGACCTATTTCATGGCGGTCGGCTTCACCGCCGACGTCCAGGCCAACGCCTTCCTCGGCGACCGGCTGGAGGATTTGCGCGGTCAGGTCGAGGTCGCCGACGCCGCCGTCTCGGCCTATCGCATCGACCACGGCCTGCTCAGCGCCCAGGGCGCGACCCTGACCGAACAGGAAATCTCGGTCTATAATCAGCAGCTGGCCGCCGCCCGCGCCCATCAGGCCGAGCAGGACGCCCGCCTTCGCACCGCCCGGTCCCAGATGGCGGCCGGGTCGAACGGCGACGACGTGGCCGAGGCGCTGACCTCGCCCGTGGTGCAGAACCTGCGCGGCCAGCGCGCCGCCATCAGCACCCGCGTCGCCGACCTGTCGGTCCGCTATGGCCCGCTGCATCCCGACATGGTCCGCGCCCGCAGCGAACTGGCCGACATCGACGCCCAGATTCAGGCCGAGATTCGCCGCGTCGTGTCCAACCTGGACGCTCAGGCCCAGGTGGCGCGCCAACGCACCGCCTCGGTCCAGTCCAGCCTGGAGACCGCGCGCGGCGCTTTAGCGGACAACAACGCCGCCTCCGTCCGCCTGCGCGAATTGGAGGGCGAGGCCGAGGCGGCGCGCGCCATCTACCGCGCCTTCCTGGACCGCTATCGCGAGACCGGGGCCCAGACCGGCGTCGAACAGGCCGACGCCCGCATCGTCTCGCGCGCGACCCCGCCCACGGCCCCCAGGGCGCCGAACCTGACCATCAGCCTGGCCCAGGGCGGCATCGTCGCGCCCGGAAACTCCGTCGGACAGTTGAATGTGAA
>NZ_DALZQC010000038.1:0-26810 GCF_032017145.1 Brevundimonas sp. | reverse complement strand
GCCTCGCGCAGGGCGGCGGCGGCGGCGCGGGCGCGGCGGCCCAGGTCGAGCATTCTTGCGGTCAGATCGGTCATCGGTCAGCCAGAACCATGTCGTCTCGGTGGATCAGGACGGAGGCCCCGCGATAGCCGAGGATGGCCTCGATCTCATCGCTGCGGCGTCCGCGAATACGGGCGGCGTCTTCGGCGGCGTAGGCGGCCAGCCCCACCCCGACCGACAGCCCGGCGGGGTCGGTCAGGCGCACGCAGTCGCCCTTCTCGAAATCGCCGGAGACGGCGGTGACGCCCGCGGGCAGCAGGCTCTTGCCCGCCTGCAAGGCCGTGACGGCCCCGGCGTCCAGCCGCAGTTCGCCGGCGGGCGACAGACTGCCCGCGATCCACTGTTTGTAGGCGGCCATCGGGCCGTTGGGCGCGGCGATCAGGGTGGCCCGCGCGCCGTCGCGGATGGCGGTCAGCGGCGACAGGGTCTGGCCCGAGGCGATGATGGTGGCGCAGCCCGCCGACCGCGCGATCTGGGCCGCCGCCAGCTTGGTCGCCATGCCGCCGGTGCCGACGCCCGCCTCCGCATTGGCGCCCCCGCCCATGGCGATCACGTCGGGCGACAGGGTCTCGATCAGCGGCAGATGGGCGGCGTTCGGATCGCGGCGCGGATCGGCGGTGTAGAGGCCGTCCACGTCCGACAACAGGATCAGCAGGTCCGCCCTCGCCAGCTGCGCCGCCCGCGCCGCCAGCCGGTCGTTGTCGCCATAGCGGATTTCCTCGGTGGCGACTGTGTCGTTCTCGTTGACGATGGGGACGACGCCGTGGGCCAGAAGCGCCTGGACCGTCGCGCGAGCGTTCAGCCAGCGGCGGCGCCGTTCGGTGTCGTCGCGGGTCAGCAGCACCTGGCCGGCGACCAGACCATGCGGCTCCAGCGCCGCCGACCAGGCCGCCATCAGGAGGGATTGTCCGACCGAGGCCGCCGCCTGCTTGTCCTCCAGCCGCGCGCCCAGATCGGGCAGCCGCCCGCGCCCCAGGGCGATGGAGCCGGACGAGACGACGATGACCTCTCGTCCCTCGGCGCGCAGCGCGGCCAGGTCCGAGGCGATGGCGGCCAGCCAGTCGCGCGTCGGCCGGCGCGTGGCGGCGTCGATCAGAAGGGAGGATCCGATCTTGACCACGACCCGCCGCGCGGCGCCCAGCGCCGACGCAGCGTTCGGGCCGGGGGGGAGGGCGGCGCGCTGGGACATGAAGCTTTCTCTAACGCCACGGTTCGGGCTTGTCTCTTGCTGTGTCTCGCCCCAATGCAGACGGATGATGGAATCCCTTTCCCCGATCGCCGCAGGCGGTCTCGGCAGCCTGGCGGCGGGCATGATGACGGCGGTGGGGGCCGTGCCGCTGCTGTTCTTCCGCAAGGCGGGGGTCCAGACCCAGAGCGCCCTGTTGGGCTTCGCCGCCGGGGTCATGCTGGCGGCCTCCTTCTTCTCGCTGATCATTCCCGGCGTGGACGTGCTGCAGGCGGGCGGCGCGGGACAGGCGACGGCCGCCGGGGTCATGGCGACGGCGGTGCTGATCGGGGCGGCGGTGATCGGCCTGATGAACCGGTTCGCGCCGGTGGACATGCTGGCCATCGGGCCGGCGGGATCGCGCGACCTGTCGCGGCGCATCTGGCTGTTCATCATCGCCATCACCCTGCACAACTTTCCCGAAGGGGCGGCGGTGGGCGTCAGCTTCGGCGGCGGGGACGTTCATCAGGGCCTGTCCACCGCGATCGGCATCGGAATCCAGAATATGCCCGAGGGTCTGGCCGTGTCGGCGGCGATGGCGACCCTGGGCTATGGGCGCTGGCCGGCCTTCCTGGCGGCGCTGGCTTCGGGCCTGGTCGAGCCGGTCGGCGGCCTGATCGGGGCCAGCGTGGTCGATCTGCTGCCCGGCGCCCTGCCGTGGGGCTTGGGTCTGGCGGCCGGGGCCATGATCTATGTCGTCACCGCCGAAATCATTCCCGAGACGCGCGAGAAGTCCAAGGGCGAGGGCTCTATGATCGGGCTGATGATCGGCCTGGTGGGGATGATGTTCCTGGACATCGCCTTGGGATAGGCGGGGCGCGCATTGGTTCTATCTGCAGTCGTCATTCCGGGGCGGCCGCAGGCCGAACCCGGAAGCCAGGAGGATGTCATCCGGCCCGCGACGCTTTCGGCGTGGCGAATGTGGCCCTGGGTTCCGGGTTCTTCGCTGCGCTCGGCCCCGGAATGACGACAGGGTAATGGCGGTCACGTCGTTAGAGGCGCTGAAACCCACCTTGATCGGGCGGGCGGCCGTTACATCATTTACATCGTCGGCGGGGGTTGAAGCGGTCGGTCGCCAGAGGCTAGGCGTCTGAGCTTCGCTGCTCGATCTCGTCCCTGAAGGAGCGCCACTGTTGACGCGACCTCTCAAGCCTGCGGCTTCCCGTAGAAATTTCTTGTCTGGCCTGGGGCTTTTGGCCCTGATGGGCGCCGGAGTCTTCCCCATGCCTGTTTCCGCCCAAGCGTCCCGCACCATCGCCCGTCACCGCCAGAGGATCGAGGATCTGATCGCGGCCATGACGGTCGAGGAAAAGGCCGGGCAGCTGAACCTGCTGGCCGATCCGTTCCGGTGGATGCCGACGGCGGTGAACCCGCTGGACGGCACGGGCGATCCCGCGCGCGTCACCGCCCTGATCCGCGAGGGCAAGGTCGGGTCGCTGTTCAACGGCATCGGCGCCGAGGCGGGCCGTCGCATCCAGCAGGTGGCGATGGAGGAAAGCCGGCTGAAGATCCCGCTGCTGTTCGCGGCGGACGTGATCCACGGCCTGTCGACCATCTTCCCCGTGCCTCTGGCCGAGGCGGCGGCGTTCGACACCGAACTGGCCTACCGGACCGCGCGCGCGGCGGCGGTGGAGACGGCGGCCTCGGCCGTGCACCAGACCTATGCGCCGATGGTGGACGTGGCGCGCGACCAGCGCTGGGGCCGAAACGTCGAGGGCGCGGGCGAGGACGTGCTGCTGAACAATCTGCTGGCCGCCGCCCGCGTGCGCGGCTTCCAGGGCGAAAAGGGTCTGGACGACCGTGACGCGGTCCTGGCCACCGCCAAACACATGGCGGCCTACTCCGCCGCCGTGGGCGGGGTCGAATACAACACCACCGACATGAGCGAGCAGACGCTGCGCGGGGTGTTCCTGCCGCCGTTCAAGGCGTCGGTGGACGCCGGCGCCCTGTCGATCATGAGCGCCTTCAACGATGTGAACGGCGTGCCGGCCTCGGGCAGCCGCAAACTGCTGACCGACATCCTGCGCGGGGAGTGGGGCTTCGAGGGCTTCGTGGTCTCGGACTACACCTCCGAGCAGGAACTGGTGGCCCACGGCTTCGCCGAGGACGGCCGCGACGCCACGCGCCTGGCCTTCAACGCCGGGGTCGACGTGTCGATGGTGTCGGGCCTTTACATGGAGCATCTGCCCGGCCTGGTGGCCTCGGGCGAGGTGTCGATGGCGCGGCTGGACGAGGCGGTGCGCCGCGTCCTGACCACCAAGGCGGCGCTGGGCCTGTTCGACGACCCCTATCGCGGCACCGACGCCGCGCGCGAAAAGGCCGTGGTGGGATCGCGCGAACACATCGAACTGTCGCGCGAGGCGGGGCGCAAGTCGGTGGTGCTGCTGAAGAACGATCAGGACCTGCTGCCGCTGGACAAGGGCCGCAGGATCGCCCTGGTCGGCCCGTTCGCCGACGACGTGGACAATGTGTGGGGGCCGTGGACCATTTGGGGCGCGCCCGAGCGGCGGGTCTCGCTGGAGACCGGCTTCCGCGCCGCCATGCGCGATCCGCAGAACCTGACCATCGCGCGCGGTTCGGGGGTGGAGACGCCGCTGGACGGCGGGATCGAACAGGCCATAGCCGCCGCCCGCGACGCCGAGGTCATCGTCCTGGCCATCGGCGAGGCGACCAATATGTCGGGCGAGGCCCAGTCGCGCACCGAGATCGTGGTGCCGGCCCCGCAGATGGCCCTGGTCGACGCCATGGCGGCGCTCGGCAAGCCCATGGTCGTCTTGCTGAGGAACGGCCGGGGCCTGGCGCTGGAGGGCAATGTCAAGAACGCCCAGGCCATCGTCGTGACCTGGTTCCTGGGCGAACAGATGGGCCATGCGGTCGCCGACGTGATCTTCGGCGATCACGGCCCGTCCGCCCGCCTGCCGGTCAGCTTCCCGCACAAGTCGGGCCAGCAGCCCTATTCCTACGACCGCAAGACGACCGGCCGCCCGGCCAATCCCGATCTGGCCACCGAGGAATACAAGTCCCGCTATCGCGAGACGACCAATACGGCGCTGTATCCGTTCGGCTATGGCCTGACCTATGGGGCGATCACCTATGGGCCGATCGAGATGGCGACGGACCAGCTGCCGTGGGCCGGGACGCTGGAGGTGGCGGTCACCGTGACCAACACCGGCCGGCACGCGGCCGAGGAGCTGGTGCAGCTCTATATCCACGACCGGGTGGCCAGTCTGACCCAGCCGGGGCGGCTGCTGAAGGACTTCAAGCGGGTGGCCTTGCGTCCCGGCGAGAGCCGCAAGGTCGGCTTCACCCTGAACGCCCGCCAACTGGGCTTCATCGGGGCGGACGAGACCTATCGGATCGAACCGGGCCTGTTCGACATCTGGCTGGCGCCCCACGCCCAGGGCGGGGTGACGGCGACCTTCCAGCTGGTCGGGCCGGCCTCCATCAGCGATGGGCGTTGAGCCGTGGTTGACGGCGCGGGCGGCAGGGCCTAACGACCCCGCCGTTTGCGTCCCGCCCCGGTTCGGGCAGGATTCGGTTTTAGGAGCGCGCCCATGACGACCAAGATTCTTCCGGGCGCGACGGGCGTCCTCGCGCTCGCGGACGGCACCATTCTGCAGGGCGTCGGCGTCGGGGCGGTCGGTTCGGCCCTGGGCGAGGTGGTCTTCAACACCGCCATGACCGGCTATCAGGAAATCCTGACCGACCCGTCCTACATGAGCCAGATCCTGGCCTTCACCTTCCCGCACGTCGGCAATGTCGGCACGAATGTCGAAGACATCGAACAGATGGGCGGCGGGTCCGAGACCTCGGCGCGCGGCGCCATCTTCCGCGACGCACCCACCGATCCGGCCAACTATCGCTCGGACGCCAGTTTCGACGACTGGATGAAGCGGCGCGGCGTCGTGGGTCTGGCGGGCGTCGACACCCGCGCCCTGACCAAGATCATCCGCGACAATGGCGCGCCCCATGCGGTGATCGCCCACGACCCGAACGGCCAGTTCGACCTGGACGCCCTGGTCGCCCAGGCCAGGGCCTGGACCGGCCTGGTCGGCCTGGACCTGGCCAAGCCCGCCTCGACCCTGCAGGCTTTCGAGTGGAACGAGGGCGTCTGGGACTGGCCGGAAGGCTATCCGACCGTCGCCGGCGGCAAGACTGTCGTGGTCATCGACTATGGGGTGAAGCGCAACATCCTGCGCGCCCTGGCCTCGACCGGCGCCCGGATCACCGTGGTTCCCGCCACCACGACGGCGGAAGAGGTTCTGGCCCGCAATCCCGACGGGGTGGTCCTGTCCAACGGGCCGGGCGATCCGGCCGCGACCGGCGAATACGCCGTGCCTGAAATCCAGAAACTGGTCGCCAGCGGCAAGCCCCTGATGGGCATCTGCCTGGGCCACCAGATGCTGGCCATCGCGCTGGGCGCCAAGACGGTGAAGATGGAACAGGGCCACCACGGCGCCAACCATCCGGTCAAGGACCTGACGACGGGCAAGGTCGAGATCGTCTCGATGAACCATGGCTTCACCGTCGATCGCGACAGCCTGCCCGCCGCCGTGACCGAAACCCACGTCAGCCTGTTCGACGGCACCAACTGCGGCATCGCGGTCAAGGACAAGCCGATCTTCAGCGTCCAGCACCACCCCGAGGCCTCGCCCGGACCGACCGACAGCCTTTATCTGTTCGACCGGTTCGCCGAACTGATGGGCGACCGCTGAGGCCATGAAACAGGGGGCGGCGCGGTCGGACTATCTGGACTGGCTGGCCCAGGCGCTGGCAGCGACGGAAGCGTTCGCGCCCCTGCCCGACGGCGATGCGGTGGTCGGCTACGCCACCGGATACGACGCCGCCGACATCGCCCCCTTCGTGACCTCGCTGCGGGCCGTGTTCGACGGGGCGGTCGCCCTGGTGGTGGACCGGGACGCGGACCTGCGCGCCTTTCTGGCCCAGCATGATGTGACGGCCGTCGATGCGCCGGTCTGGCGCGGCTGGGCGCCCCATCCGGTGATGCAGCGGTTCGTGGCCTTCGCCGGCCTGCTGGGCGACCGGCCGGGCGCGGCCCTGGCCTGCGACGTGCGCGACGTGATTTTCCAGGCCCCGCCGTTCCAGCCCGCGCCGCAAGGGCTGGAGGTCTTCGTGGAGGCGGAAGGGCCGCTGGCGGACCACGCCTTCAACATGAAATATCTGCGCGCCCTGTTCGGTCAGGCTCAGGCGGACCGGATGGCGGACAGGGCGTGTCTGTGTGTGGGGACGCTGATCGGGCCGCGCGCGGAGGTGTCGCGCCTGTCGCGGCTGATCCTGACGCTGGCGTCCGCGCCGCGTTCGGAGATCGGCGGCGCGTTCGGCGCCGATCAGGCGGCCTTCAACCTGGCCATCCATCAGGGTCTGGTCGCGGCGACGGTGC
Source organism: Brevundimonas sp. (assembly GCF_032017145.1). Classification (GTDB taxonomy): domain Bacteria; phylum Pseudomonadota; class Alphaproteobacteria; order Caulobacterales; family Caulobacteraceae; genus Brevundimonas. The sequence goes on along the minus strand of NZ_DALZQC010000038.1, from coordinate 20,145 downwards.
GGGGCAACTATGGACGGGTGGCGACCCTGGGCCTGACCCCCGGCGAGCGGCTGAGGTTCAAGGACGGGCAGGTGGTCAATCCCGACGGCGGAATCAGCCCCATCGTCCATCAGCACGACCGCCATCCGCATCTGGACGCGCCGGTCCATGCCCGATGGGGCGCGGGGCTGGAGCATCGCAAGCGGGTGCGGCCGAAATCCGCAGGCCAGAAGCTGGAAAAACTGAAAGCCTCGCTGCGCCGCCGGATGCCCGAACTGCGCTGAGGCGGCTATGCCAGGCCCAGGCGCTGGCGACGATGACGGACAGGTCGGACTGGCGCGGCTCGAACCCCAGGTCTCGGCGGGCCAGGATTTGAGCAACTCCTGATATCAAACAAAGTGATCTGTGGTGGACGAGGCTCAGGGCAACGGCGAGAAGCTGCGTTCCTCGCGCAGGGCGCTGGCCTTTCTGACGGCGATGGGGGCGGCGTGAAGCCAGTAGTCGGCGTCGTCAAGCCGATGCTCGCGACGGCGTTCCAGCCCGCGCAGGCGGCGCAAGGCGGCGTTCTCGAGAAGGCGCGCATGGAGGGCGCGGGGCGACAGTTCGGCGATGGCGGGAGAGCCGGGGACGGCGACGGCGTCGGGGCCTTGGGGCTCCACCGCCGGGCGGGCGATGGCGATAAACATGACGATCTCGGTGCGGGAGGGGAGGGCGCTTCTGCGCCGCGTTCACGGTGGATTAACCACAGCGCCTGTGGATAGTTCCTGAGTGCGGCCGAAAAAAGTCTGTGAATCGAAAGGCTTACCGCCCCTATCCGAACATAGTGATTACCAGAAGGTTAATCCGGGTGCGGAGCGTTCGCTCGACGCGGCGGATCGGAAAGGTGGTGGAGGCGTCGCCGGTGGCAGTCCCTAGGGGAGTCGAACCCCTCTTTTCAGGTTGAAAACCTGACGTCCTAACCGATAGACGAAGGGACCGCAGCCGGGGCGGCGCATGTGCCCCGGTTCGGCCCCCTCTGCAAGCGAAAAATCGCGTTTCGGCGTCAGGCCGCCTCGGCCTTGGCGGGCGCTAGGGCGTCCAGGGCCGGGAACAGGTCGGCGATCAGGTCCTCGACATGCTCCAGCCCGACCGATAGGCGGACCAGGCCGTCGCCGATTCCGGCGGTGGCGCGCTGTTCCGGCGTCATGGCGGCGTGGGTCATGGTGGCGGGATGGGCGATCAGGCTTTCGACCCCGCCCAGCGATTCGGCCAGGGTGAAGATCTCCAACTCACCGATCAGGGCGCGTACGGCGTCCACACCGCCGTCCAGCTCGAAGCTGAGCATGGCGCCGGGGCCGGCCTGCTGGGCGGCGACCAGGGCGTGGCTGGGATGGGACTTCAGGCCGGGATAGTGGACCACCTTGACCGCAGGGTGGGCGTTCAGCAGGTCTGCGATCCTGCCCGCCGTGGCCTGTTGCCGCTCGATCCGGGCGAACAGGGTCCGCACACCCCGCAGGGTCAGATAGGCGTCGAAGGGCGAGCCGGTCACGCCGGTGCAGTTGGCCCACCAGGCCAGGGTCTGGTGATCCTCGGCGTCGGCCGAGATGACCGCGCCGCCCACCACGTCCGAATGGCCGTTGATGAACTTGGTCGTGGAGTGAACCACGAAGTCGGCGCCCAGTTTGATCGGGTTCTGAAGCGCGGGCGACAGGAAGGTGTTGTCGCAGACGACCTTGGCGCCCGCCGCATGGGCGCGGGTGCAGATGTCGGCGACATCGACCAGACGCAGCAGCGGATTGGACGGGGTCTCGACCAGCACCAGCTTGGGCTTCAGCGCCAGGGCCGCCTCCAGCGCGACGGGATCGCCCTGATCCACCAGCAACAGTTCGAAATGCCCCTTCTTCGCGCGGGCGTTCAGCAGGCGACAGGTGCCGCCGTAACAGTCGTGAGGCGCGATCAGCAGGTCGCCCGGCTCCAGCAGGGCCAGGGGCAGGTCGACGGCGGCCATGCCGGTCGCGGTGACGACGCAGCCCGCGCCGCCCTCCAGCTCGGTCAGGGTTTCGGCCAGGACGTCGCGGGTCGGATTGCCCGAGCGGCTGTAGTCATACTTCCGCTTCTGATCGAAGCCCGCGAAGGAATAGTTGGACGACAGATACAGCGGCGGCATGACCGCGCCGTGGGCCGTGTCCGAATCCACGCCCGTGCGGGCGGCGATGGTGTGCGGATTAGCGGGACGGGTGGTCATGCTTTGATGTCCTTGAAGGCGGCGCGGAGGATGTCGCCGACGAAGGCGTCCTCCTTCAGAAAGGCGTCGTGGCCATAGAGGGAGGGCGCCTCGACGAAGCGCCACAGGGTCGGCAGCCGCGCGGCCAGTTCGCGGATGTCGTCGATCGGCACCAGCCGGTCGGAGGTGAAGCCGATCAAGGTGACGGGGGTGGAAATGGCCTCGGGCGTAACGCTGTGGCGATCCAGGGAATCGGACATCGACAGCCAGCGGGCCGGGGTGGTGTGGGTGCGGTAGGCCTGGCCCCGCGCCGTCAGATAGTCGCAGACGGGATAGGCGCCGCCGACGGCCGTGGGCGCGGTGGTGTCGAACCGGTCGTGGAACTCCTCGGCCGTGCGATAGGTGGTCATGGCCAGTTCGCGGGCCAGGGCGACGCCCTCCTCGGGGCGGCCTGCATCGACAGCGAACTGCAGGATGCGGCGCTGGATGCCGCGCCAGGCGGTCGCCTGGGGGTGGGCGCGGTGGGCGGCGGACACCACGATCAGTTGCTCGGCCCATTTGGGGAACAGTTCGGCGAAGGCCAGGCCGACCATGCCGCCATAGGAGCAGCCGACGAAGGCGGCGACCCGCTCGATCTTCAGATGGTTCAGCACCAGGGCCAGCAGGCGCGCCTGGTCGTGGGTGGTGATGGTGACGGGCGCAGCCAGAAACTCGGCGCCGGGGGCGAAATCGACGGCCAGAACCTGGAATCGGCTCAGGTCGATGGGGCCGCGCACCGACACGGCGCCCGACCACCAGCCCAGGCCGTTGGTCTCGGTGCGGTGGACGAAACGCCCGGCCGAAATGCCGCCGGCGACCACGACGACAGGCGCGCCGGCCCGACCGTGAATACGGCCCACGATATTGGGTTGGTTCAGCTTTTCGCCCGAAGCCAGGCGGAAGTCGGCGGGGATGGAGACGATGACGTCACGCGCGCCGCCGCGTTCACGAACGGGCGCAGCGGCAGGCGAAAACCGACAGTCGGGGTCTTCCAGCAGGGATGTTTCAGCAAGGGTCATCAATCGTCGTCCGCATCGTTCTCGCCTCAGCAAGTTCTCGATGCGGTGACAGATCGTGGAGCGTCGCCTCGTCGATGCTCCACTCATCTCTCGCGACCCCGAAGGACCCCGCAGGAGTTGGCACCGTTTCGGGCGGAACCCGATGGTTGCCCCGGCGTCAAAGGGCCTAATCCCTCAGCCGGTCTTGATGAGTGACTTTACGTTGATCAAACAGGCGGCGCCGGTCAAGCGGAAAATTTGACCTCAATGCTGGCGCCGATAGGTTTGGAGGGGTGCAAAAAGAACGCAAACCGCCCTGTCGCGAAAAAATCATCCAAGACCGCTTGACAGACCGGGGGTGCGCCAATCACCCTAGGCCAAGATTTCAACCGGACCTGTCCCGTGCCGCAGCGCTCGTTCATCGCCGAAGCTTCCACCGTCGCCGGCCCCGCCGCGACGGGCTTCGGCATGGGCGCGACCCTCGGCGGAACCATTATCGGCGGCACGACCGGCGCCACCACCATGCCCAGTCGGGCGGGACGAGTTTAGCACGCCGGACACAGGCGACCGCAGAACCCGAACCCCGCCCGGTCCGCCAGGCGGGGTTTTTCTTTTCACCCCACGCTCCTCACAGAAATCCGAGAACCCCGATGTCCGCCTCCCTCGCCGTCGTAGAGAAATCCGAACCGCTCGATCCCGATTGTCGGCTCGCCGCCGATCCCGCCCCTGAAGTGGTGGTGCTGAAGTTCGGCTCGTCCATCCTGCGCAGCCCGGCGGAGGCGCCGCTGGTCGCCTCGGCCGTCTATGGCCATGTGCGCGCCGGGCGCAAGGTCGTGGCGGTGGTCTCGGCCTTCGGCGGGGCGACGGATCGCCTTCTGGCCGAGGCGCGGGCGCTGGGCCTGGCCCATTCCAACGATCTGCTGCCCGGCTATGTGGCGTTGGGCGAGGAGAAGTCGGCGGCCCTGGTCGCCATCGCCTGCGACCGGATCGGCCTGGACGCCTGCGCCCTGTCGGTTCGGGAACTGGGCATCGTGGCGGAAGGCGAGCCGGAGCATTCGCGCCCCTGCGGCCTGCGGCCCGACCATCTGAAACAGGCGCTGGACCGGCACGACGTGGTGGTCGTGCCCGGCTTCGGCGCCGTGCGGCCAGACGGGCGGGTGGCCTTGCTGGGACGCGGCGGGTCGGACCTGACGGCGGTCTTCCTGGCGGCCGAACTGGGGCTGAAGAAGGTGCGACTGGTCAAGGATGTGGACGGCCTCTACGACCACGATCCCAACGACAAGACGGCCCCGGCCTTGCGCTATCGCCGGGCATCGTGGGATGTGGCGCGCAAGCTGGGCGGCGCCCTGGTGCAGCACGACGCCATCGACCTGGGCGAAAGCCGGGGGGTCGAGATCGAGGTGGCGGCCCTGGACCGGGCGGACGGCACGGTGATCGGCGACAGGTCGGCGCCCCCCGGACCGGCCCCGGCCCTGCCGCCGCTGAAGGTGGCTGTCGCCGGCTGCGGCGTGGTGGGCGGCGGGGTGCTGGGCCGGCTGCTGGTCGATCCACGCTACGACGTCGTCGGGGTGCTGGTGCGTAATCCGAACAAGGCCCGCGACGTGGCCTGTCCGCCCTCATTGTTCACGGCCAGCGCCGAGGACCTGCTGTCACGCAAACCTGACATCGTGCTGGAGGCCCTGTCGGAGGGCGAGGCGGGCCATGCGGTGATCCGCGCCGCCCTGGAGGCCGGCTGCGACGTGGCCAGCGCCAACAAACAGGCGGTCAGCCGCGATCCCGGCGGCCTTCAGGACCTGGCCCGACAACATGGCCGTCGCGTCTTCTGGTCGGCCTCGGTCGGCGGCGGGGCGCCGATGGTCGAGACGGTCCGCGCCGCCCGCGCGGCCGGCGAGGTGGTCGGGTTCGAGGCGGTGCTGAACGGCACGGTCAACTTCATGCTGGAGCGGCTGGGCGACGGCGCGGCCTTCAGCGAGGCCCTGGCCGACGCCCGCGCGGCGGGCTTCGCCGAGGAAGACCCGTCATCGGACCTGGAGGGTCTGGATGCGGCGGCCAAGGTGCGGCTGCTGTGTCACGAGGCGTTCGGCCGGTCGCCCGATGGCGACGTGCCGCGCGACCACCTGACCGAGGCCATCTCCGCCGAGGGCGGGGTTCGCCAGATCGGCGCCGCCCATCTGAAGGATGGGGTGATCAGCCCGTCCGTGTCGCTGAACGCCGACCATGGCGACCCCCTGTTCTCCAACCTGTGCGGCGAGGGCAATGCGCTGAAAGTCTATGGCGCTGACGGCCGGGTGTGGCGTTGCCGCGGACGCGGCGCCGGCCGCTGGGCCACGACCGAGAGCATCATGGCGGACCTGGCCGAGATCGTGCGCGCCCGCCGCGCCGATGCGGGACTGAACTAGGTCCATGGCCGTCTTCACCTCCGTTGCCCTGGACCAGGCGCGCGCCTTTCTGACCGGCTATGACATCGGCGAGGCGGTGTCGCTGACCGCCATCGCCGAGGGGGTGGAGAACACCAACTATCGGCTGGAGACGCTGCAGAGGGGCGTGACGCGACGGTTCGTCCTGACCCTGTTCGAGGGGCGGACCGACGCCGCCTCCCTGCCGTTCTGCCTGGGGCTGACGGCCCATCTGGCGGGGCGGAGCTTTTCCTGCCCCATGCCGATCCCGGATCGGTCGGGCGGCTGGCTGGGGCGGCTGAACGACCGGGCGGCGGCGGTGATCGAATGGAAGACCGGCGCCTGGCTGCGTCATCCCGACGCGGCGGATCAGGCGACAGCGGGCGCGGTCCTGGCGCGTCTGCACCAGACGGCGGCCGATTTTCCCTTGCGTCGGGCCAATCCCGTGGGACCGGCCGTCTGGCGGCGACTGGCGGATCGGTGCGCCCAGGGCGCGGCGCGCGCCTCGGATACGGACCGGGCGCTGTTGAAACAGGTCCAGGCCGCGCTGACTCGGCTGGGCGATCCGTTCACGGACGACCTGCCGGGCGGGGCGATCCACGCCGACTATTTCCCCGACAATGTCCTGTTCCAGGACGGGGCGGTGTCGGCGGTCATCGACTTCTATTTCGGCTGCGACGGCGCCTTCGCCTATGACCTGGCCATCGCCTTGTCGGCCTGGGGCTTCGACGCCGAGGGACGGCCCATGCCCGAGGCCCTGGCGGCCTTCCAGCAAGGCTATGAGGCCGTGCGGCCGCTGAGCCCCGCCGAGCGCGCCGCCCTGCCGCGCCTGGGCGAGGCCGCCGCCCTGCGCTTCACGGTCACGCGGCTGCACGACCGCATCTTCCACGACCCGGCCAACCTGGTCACGCCCAAGGACCCGGCCGTCTTCCTGCGCCGCCTGGACCACTGGCGGGCGGTGGAGATGGCATGAAGCGGCGCCGTTTCGGGAACCGAAAGCGACAGCCGGGATTTCTGTGATCAACGGCGAAAACCGCCGCTCTCTCCCCGAGGATGACATCATGACCGACGAACAGATCAACGGCGCCGCTTCGCAGGTGCAGGGCAAGGCGCAGAAGGCTTTCGGCAATCTGGTCGGCGACCAGAAGATGCAGGTCGAAGGCGCGTTCAACGACGCCAAGGGCAAGTCGCTGGAGACCTTCGGCAAGGCCATGGACGCCGTGGATCGCCTGGTCGAAAAGGCCCCCGCCGACTATCGCGACAAGGCCCGCACCGTCGCGGCCGAGGCGCGCAAGCGTCCGCTGGTCACCACGCTGTCGGTCGCCGGCGTCGGCCTGCTTCTGCTACGCGCCCTGACCGGCGGCAATCGCCGCTGAGGTCGGTTCAGTGGCGGCCTGAAAAGGCCGCCACGGCGTCCCGCGCCGCCGCCATCATTCCATCGACGACAGTCAACCGCTCGGGCTGATCGCCCAGGGCGGCGATGACGTTTGCGGGCTCGGGTTCGACGCCCAGCACGTTCGAGACGAAGCCGCCGAACTTGGACGGATGGGCGGTGGACAGGGCGACGACCGGCCCCCTGGCGCGATCCTGCCGCCGGGCGGCGGCCAGGGCGACGGCCGTGTGCGGACAGACGACCCGGCCCCAGGTCTTGTAGGCGTGGGCGATCTCGGCGCGGGTCTCGTCCTCGTCGATGGAGACGGCAGAGACTTCGGAACGCAGGGCCGCCAGCAGGGCCGGATCGAAGGCTGCGGCGCCGTCGCAGGCGAAGGTCTCGAACACGTCCCGGGTCGCGTCCGCGTCGCGGCCGGTCGCCTCGAACACCAGACGTTCGAAGTTGGACGGCGCCTGGACGTCCATGGAGACGCTGCCGCTCTCGACCGCCGGACGGCGCGAATAGAGGCCGTCGTTCAGGGCGCGGGCCAGGGCGTCGTTCTGGTTCACCGCCGCGACGAAGCCGTTGGACGGCAGGCCCATCCGGGCCGCGGCGATGCCGGCGAAGGCGTCGCCGAAATTGCCGGTCGGGACGACGAAGGTCGCCGCCTGACCCAACTGGGCGGTGGCCGAGACATAATAGGGGATCTGACCCGCCAGCCGCGCCCAGTTGATGGAGTTGACCGACGACAGGCGGCCCCGCGCGCGCAGGGCGTCGTCGGCCAGAAGCCCCTTCACCAACCGCTGGCAGTCGTCGAAATCGCCACGCACGGCCAGGTTCAGCACATTGTCCGCCTGGACCGTCGTCATCTGTTTGCGCTGGATCGGCGAGACGCGATCCAGCGGGTGCAGCACGACCAGATCGACGGATTTCGCCCCGGCGAAGGCGCGCACGGCCGCCGCGCCAGTGTCGCCCGACGTGGCGGTCAGTATGGTCAGCCGCTCGCCCGAGGCGGCCAGGGCCGCGTCCGTCAGACTGGCGACCAACTGCATCGCCAGGTCCTTGAAGGCGGCGGTCGGGCCATGGAACAGCTCCAGCACGAACAGGCCCGGCTCCAGCTCGACCAGGGGCGTGACCAGCGGATGGTCGAACCCGGCGATCAGGCGATCCAGCGCCCGGTCCAACGCGCCGGTCGGCAGGGCGTCGCCGACGAAGGGCGTCAGGACCTGAAGGGCGATGGCCTTGTAGTCCGCCGCGCCGGTCCAGGCGTCGGGCGACAGGGCGGGCCAGGCGGTCGGCATATAGAGGCCGCCATCGGGCGCGATGCCGCGCAGCAGGGCGTCGGAGAAATCGGTTTCGGGCGATTGGCCTCGGGTCGAGACGTAGCGGGCGCTGGAAGTCGTCATGGCGGCTTGGTCGTAGCCAGCGAACGGCGCGGCGTCACCCGGTTTCTGGCCAATACAGGGATGATTTTGTCGAGTTCTGGGGTGTTGTGACGGTGTGGCCGCATCGACGGGCGAAGATCGGGTCGTCAGGGCAATTCCATGCCTCTCCATGTCCCCCAGGTTATCGTCATCCCAGGGCTTGTCCCTGGGATCCATACGCCCGGCGCCCCGCAGTGGGCCAATGCTGACACCGGGAGTATGGATCCTCGCCACAAGGGCGAGGATGACGGAGCGTAAGTGGCGAGACAGCGGACGTTGCGACATTCCCCCGCTGGCGCCCGCCGTCGCGACAGTCCATGTCAGAGGCATGAGACGACGCGATCTTCTGATCCGGCTGGGGCTGATCGCCGGGGGCGTGGGCGGGGCCTGGTGGCTGCGCGACCAGGTGCTGTGGAAGGCGCCGACGGTGGTGTTTCCCGCCGCCGGGGCCGGCGACTGGCTGCCCTATGCCGAGCCGCGCGCCAGCACCCCGACGGTCGAGGTCTCGGTGAATGGGCGGCCTGTGCGGGCGCTGATCGATTCCGGGGCGCAGTATTCGGTGATCGACCGTTCGCTGGTCGCGACGCTGGGTCTGACCCAGGTGTTCGACATCCCCATGGTGGCCTACGGCGTCGGCGGCCAGGCCCAGGTCGGGCGGGGCGCGACGCTGGATGTCCAGATCGGCGGTCCCCAGGGGGTGCGGCTTCAGGGTCTGCGAGCCGCCATCCTGGGGCTGGGGCCGCTGGCCAGCGACAAGGGGCTGGGCGCGCCCCTGATCCTGGGCCAGGACGTGCTGCGCGAACTGATCCTGGAACTGGATACCCGCCGGCGGCGGATCAGGCTGATCTCGCGCGAGGGCTGGACCCCGCCGGCGGGGCTTGCGGCCATCGCGGTGACGCGGGCGGGCAAGGCGCTGAAGGCGGCGATCACGGTGGAGGGGGCGGCGGTCGATGCGGTGATCGACACGGGCGCCTCGGCCGTGCTGGCCCTCACGCGCGAGACGGCCCAGGCTGCGGGCCTGCTGGACGGACGCGCGCGCACGCCGGGCCAGAGCATCGTCCTGGGCGGCGTGGTGGGCGCCGAGACGGTGATCGTCCGCACCCTGACCATCGGCGACGAACTGTATCGGCAGGCGGCCGTGGCCATCTATGACGACGTGGCCGTGCCGGGCTTTCCCAAGGCCCTGGTTGGCATGGCCGCGTTCGAGGATCGCCGCCTCATCCTGGACCTGCGCGGTCCGCGCCTGTTCATCGAGCGGCCGATGCAGATCACGGTGGGAGGCTGAGGCTGAGGCTCAGGCGCCGCCGAAGGTGTCGCAGGAGGCCGGGTCGCCGGACTGATAGCCGCGCTGCAGCCATTCGACCCGCTGGGCCGAGGAGCCGTGGGTGAAGCTTTCGGGCGAGACGCGCCCGCCGCCGCGCCGTTGCAGGGTGTCGTCGCCGATGGCCTGGGCGGTCTTCATGCCTTCCTCGATGTCGCCGGGCTCAAGCGCGACCTGGCCGTTGGAGACGGCGGAGGCGTTCCGGGCCCAGACGCCGGCGTAGCAGTCGGCCTGAAGCTCCAGCGCCACCGAATACTGGTTGGCCTCGGCCTGGCCGGCGGCGCGCTGCTGGGCGCGGCGGACTTGGTCCGACGTTCCGGTCAAGGTCTGGACATGGTGGCCGAACTCATGGGCGATGACATAGGCGCGGGCGAAGTCGGCGCCGGATGCGCCCAGCTGGTTTTCCATCTCCTGCCAGAAGCCCAGGTCAAGATAGACGGTCTTGTCGTTGGGACAGTAGAAGGGGCCCATGGCCGACTGGCCATAGCCGCAGCCGGTCCCCGTACCCTGTTCGTAGATGACGACCTTCGGCGGCTGATAGCCGTTCAGCTTCTGCGCCCAGACGTCGTTGATGTTGGCGCCGATGACATCGACGAAGCGACCGGCCTGATCCTTGGGCGTGCCGACCTGTCCCTGCTGTTCCGAGGCGCCGACGCCGCCAAGCTGGCTGGCCAGCTGGGTCGTGGTGGACGGGTCTATGCCGAAGACGAAATAGCCGATCAGGGCCAGGACGCCCACGCCGATGCCGCCGCCTGCGATGGCGCCGCCGCCCATGCCGCGTCGGTCCTCGACCCCGCCGCCCGTCCGTCCGCCCTGCCAGCGCATATGTGGTTCTCCGCCTGATCCCTGCCTTAAGCTAGGCCGGAACGCGGGGGAGAGGGAAGGGATGCGTCGCCTTAATGCGGACGGTCCAGCCAGGCGTCGATCTGGTTCATGCCCTGAGCCGTTTCCTGGCGGCGTTCGGCGGCGGACTGGCGCAGCGCCCGCTCCTGCTCGGGGCCATAGAGGGGCCGGGGCGGCAGGGCGGACGGCGCGGTCGGTTCGCGCGCGGATTCGATGGCGCGCAGGCGAAGCTGGGTCTCGATCTGCTGCTGGCGGGCCTGATCGGCGTTGGCCTGAGACTGGGCGCGCAGGCGGTCGTTCTCATAGCGATGCTGGTCCGCGATGGCGGCGGGCACGCCACCCGGATAGGCGCCATAGGGGCGACCGGGCAGGGGATAGGTCTGGGCCAGGACGGGCGTCGCGGCGGCCGCCAGCAGGGTCGTCAGGGTCAGGAACATTCGCATGGGGACTATGTGGGGCGGACGGTCGCGCCCGCCAAGCGGAGCCGCAACCCTTTGACTTGCCGTGGGTTCATCGCGCCGAACCCCTTTCCAAAACGGAGCGTATTCCATGGCCCAGACCCTTTCCGGCAAGACCGTCGCCATCCTGGCGACCGACGGCGTCGAACTGATCGAACTGAATGAACCGATGAAGGCGCTGAAGGATGCGGGCGCCGTGGTCGAGATCGTGTCTCTAAAGGCCGGGGAGTTTCAGGGCTTCGACCATCTGACGCCGGGCGACAAGGTGACGGCGGACAAGGCGGTGGCGGCGGTGGACGCCTCGGCCTATTCGGCCCTGCTGCTGCCGGGCGGGGTGGCGAACCCCGACCAGTTGCGCGCGGACAAGGATGCGGTGGCCTTCGTTCGGGCCTTCTTCGATGCGGGCAAGCCGGTCGCGGCCATCTGTCACGCGCCCTGGCTGCTGATCGAGGCGGGGGTGGTCGAGGGGCGGACGCTGACGGCGTTCGAAAGCATCCGCACCGACCTGAAGAACGCCGGGGCCAATGTGGTCAATGAAGAGGTGGTGGTGGATCAGGGCCTGGTCACCAGCCGCTGCCCCGACGACATCCCGGCCTTCAACGCCAAGATGATCGAGGAATTCGGCGAGGGGCGGCACGAAGGCCAATCCGCTTAAGCGAGGGCCGTCTAAGGCATGGCCCAGACGGAGGACCGTTTGATCTCCTGGTCCTCCAGCTCTCGCGAGGTCGGCACGCGGTATTCGGCCAGGAAATCCAGACCCGTGCGCGGGAAATAGGTGCGGCCCGGATCGCCGATCAGGACCCGCGCGCCCCTGGCGCGGGCCTGGGCCAGCCAGGCCAGGACGGCGTCGGTCATCGGCCGTTCGTAGCAGATGTCGCCGGCGCAGATCACCTCCACATCCGGCGGCGGGGCGTCCAGCAGATTGGTCTGGGTGAAGGCCAGCGCCACGCCATTGGCGGTCGCATTGGCGGCGACGGCGGCCTGGCAGAAGGGGTCGATGTCGGCGCACAGGACGAAGGCCGCGCCCGCCTTCATCGCCGCCACGCCGACCAGGCCCGAACCGGCGGCGAAATCCAGCATCCGCTTGCCCGCGACCTCATGCGGGTGATCCAGGATATAGCGGCTCAGCGCCTGTCCGCCCGCCCAGGCGAAGGCCCAGAAGGGCGGAGGCACGCCCATCTCGCCCAGTTCCTCCTCCGTCAGCCGCCAGATCGGGGTGATCTCGTCCGCCAGCCACAGGGAGATTTCCGGCGCGTGCGGCACGGTCTGCAGCCGCGTATTGTCGCGGATGAAGGCGGCGGGGTCCGTGATCGTCATGCGGGGCGGCGGGTCGCGGTTCGGATCACGTCCAGATAGCCGGGCGAAACCTCCATCGCCTGGGCCTGGGGCCTGGCGTGGATGGCGCGGTGCAGGGCCGGCAGCTTCCAGCAGGGCACATGCATGAACAGGTGATGTTCGGCGTGGAAGTTGACCCAATAGGGGGCGATGAAGGCGCGCTCCCACCAGGCGGCGCGGGTGGTGCGGGCGGCGCGGAACGGATCGACGGCCGAGCCTTCGACGCAGGCGTGTTCGGCGATGTTCCTCAGCCGCGTCACCATGGGAAACCAGGTCGCCATCGGCAGAAGCCACAGGACGAAGAAGGCCCACCAGAGCCCGCCTGCGACGAAGCCCGCCAGCAGGGCGGCGTTGAAGATCAGGAAGGGCATGACGGACCGGCCCGTCACGATGGATTCATAGTCGTGGGTCGCTTCGCCGGGCGGTGTCGAACGACGCTGGGCCAGCGGCAGCAGCACCCGCTGCTTGAAGAAGGTCTGGCCCGTCAGGTCGCGGATCAGCTTTCGCCGCAAGGAGGCCGGGCTGACGGGGAAGGGCGCCGACAGCATCAGGTCGGGATCCTCGGCCTGCTGGGCGAAACGGTGGTGGGTCAGGTGATAGGGGCGATAGGCCGCCAAGGATGCGCCGATGGGCACGGCGCACAGCCAGTGGCCCAGGAAATCGTTCAGGCGGGGCGATCTGGACAGACCGCCGTGCGCCGCCTCGTGCATCAATATGGCCAGGCCCAGCTGGCGGGTCCCGACGATCATGACGCACAGCGGGGTCAGCCAGGGCAGGACGACGCCCGCCGTCACGGCCAGGGCGATCACCATCCAGCAATGCACGACCAGCAGCGGCCCGGCCCAGGCCGCGCGCGTCTGAAACGGCGCCCATTCCTGAGGCGTGAACAGAACCGACGGGGCGATGCGCGGGGCGGCGGGCATGGCGCATCCTAACGCCATCGGCGGGTCTGGAGAAGCGATGGGTGAATGTTGGGCTGTCCTGACAAAAAGTCAGGTTGACATGACATGTGGTAGATGTCAGGTTGGCCTTACAGAAGGAGGTGCAGATGTTCACCGCATGGAAGACCGGAACGCCCGCGCATCGGCGCTATCTGATCCGAACGATGGCGTTCACCGCGCCCTATGTCGCGATCTGTGTGGCGATGATGACGACCGACGCATTCGATGAGATCGTGGGCAAGCCGGCGGCCTGGGGGCTGGCGGCGGTGCTGTCCGCGCCGGTGATCGGTCAGATATGGGCGACTCTGGCGCTGATGCGCGAGAGCGACGAGTTCGTGCGCGGCGTGACCGCCAAACAGTTCATCGTGGCGGCCGGTCTGACGCTGGCGATCGCAACCTTCTGGGGTTTTGGCGAGAGTTTCGCCCGCGCGCCGCATGTTCAGACCTGGCTGATCGTGCCGGTGTTCTGGGCCATGTACGGCGTCGTCTCGCCCTTCATAAAGACCAGCCGATGAAGAACCGTCTGAAACTGCTGCGCGTCGAGCGCGGCTGGACCCAGGAGCAGTTGGGCCAGGCGCTGGGCGTCTCGCGCCAGGCGGTGATCGCGCTGGAGACCGAGCGGCACGATCCGTCTCTGGACCTGGCCTACCGCATCGCCGCGACGTTCGAACGGCCGGTCGAAGAGATTTTCGAGAACCCGCACGCAGGCTGATCAAGGCCAATCGAGCCTTGTTCGCCTTATCCCTCAGTTCGTCATTCCGGGGCGTAGCGCAGCGAAGAACCCGGAACCCAGGGCCATAGACCCGCTGCTGAACAGGATTCACGTCGGTTACGTGCCTCCTGGGTTCCGGGTTCGTCCTATGGACGCCCCGGAATGACGGTTCTGGATCGAACGTCGATCCATCCTAAAAGTCAGAATAACCTTACATCAGGAGACCGCCATGAAGTTCGTCCATTCGGCCTCGCGGCCAATATTCTGCGCCCTATTTCTGGCCTGCGGCGCCGTTGCGCCGGTTCACGCCGCGCCTGCGCGTGCTGAGGCCATGACAGCCGCGCCCTTCGTCTCGGACCGGCTGTCGGTCCAGGTCGTGGGCCAGGGGCCGGACGTGATCCTGATCCCCGGCCTGGCCTCCTCGCGCGAGGTGTGGCGGGCGACGGCGGATCGGCTGAAGGCGACGCACCGGGTGCATCTGGTGCAGTTGGCCGGGTTCGCGGGCGAGGCCTGGACGCATGGCGACGGCGCCTTCGTCCAGCCGGAGGTCGAGGAACTGGCCCGCTATATCCGCGAAGCCGGGCTGAACCGGCCGGCGGTCATCGGCCATTCGATGGGCGGCTTGAGCGGCCTGTTGCTGGCGCAGCAGCAGCCGGGTCTGGTCGGGCGGGTGATGACGGTGGATTCCCTGCCCTTCTACAGCGCCCTGTTCGGACCGAGCGCGACGGCCGAAAGCGCCAGGCCGTTCGCGGACCAGGCGGCCGCCATGATCCTGGGCGCCGACGCGGCCGCCTTCCGCACCCAGCAGGAGGCGACGGCGAAGGCCCTGTCGCGAACGCCCGAAGAGCAGGCGCGGATCGTCGCCTGGTCGATGGCCAGCGACCGACACGCCGTCGCCTCGGCCATGAAGGACGTCATGACCACCGATGCGCGGCCGGGGCTGGCGGCCATGACGACGCCGGTGACGGCTCTGTATGCCGCCGATGCGGACGGCGGGGCGCCGGCGGCCGGTGCGGATGCGCTGTGGAGACGCGAATATGCGGCCCTGCCGGGGGTGACGCTGATCCGGGTGGATGGATCACGCCATTTCATCATGGCCGATCAACCGGTGCGCTTCGCCGAACTGGTGGATGCGTTTCTGGCGCGCCCCTGATCCGTCATCCCAGGCCTTGTGCCTGGGATCCATACGCTCAGTCGACGACCGTGATCCACTGTGCAGACCCGGGCGTATGGATCCTCGCCACAAGGGCGAGGATGACGGGCCTGAAGGGGCTCAGTTCTTCGGGGTCACGTCGCCGGCCTTGACCGGGGCGCCGTCGAACTGATCGGCGTAGGCGGGATTCAGAAGGGCGCGGAAGGCGCTCTGGGGCAGGGCGATCCAGTAGGGGCCGTCCGAATAGGGGCCGATCTGATACGGCCCCATCAGGAAGGTGACGCCTCCCGCCTTGCCGGGCGTCGAGCCGGGGGTCAGGAAGAAGGGGGTGGAGACGGCCTTGGGGCAGGTCCACATCTTGCCGTCCAGGGTCGCGGCCTCCGCCCCCGGAGAGCGGGCCTGTTTGGCGGCGTTGGCGGCGGCGCACAGGGCCTTGTCCAGCACGGCCAGATCGGCGCCGGGGCGGAACAGGTCGGCGAAGCCCAGCCGCTTGTTGGCCGTCTTGTCCCAGATCACCGAGGCGAAGCTGGTGTTGGGGTGGGCGCCGCCCGTGAACTCGAAATCGGTGCGGGCCAGGCTGACCAGTTTCGCGGTCTCGGCGCCGGGCGCGAAGGCGATGGACTTCTCATAGGGGGTGGAGCCGCCGCCGGCCTCGGTGAGGTCGGCCTGGGCGCCCTCCTCGAACTGCTTCAGGTCGCGCACCATGTCGGCATAGAGGGCGGCGTGCAGAACGGGCGTGGCCTTGACCGTCTGGGGCAGGGTCAGTTTGACGTCGGCGTAGGGGGTCTTGCTTTCATAGCCGACCGGGGTGGTGTCGGCGGCGACGGCCGGGGTCGGTGCGGCCTTGGGGGCGGGGGCCTTGTCCTCGCGACGCTGGCAGGCGGCCAAGGACGCCGAAAGGGTCGCGGCGACGGCGACGGACAGCAGCAGGATGCGGGGGGCGGAGGTCATGGGAATTTCCTTCACGGCGTGATGAATCCGAGGGCGATGGCGGCCAGCAGGATCAGGCCGGCCTCGCGGTTCGACTTGAACAGTTTCAGCGCCTGGGCGCCATCGTCGGGGTTCAGGCGGGCGACCTGGCGCGCCAGATGGATGGCGTAGGCCACCAGGCCGATCCAGAAGACGACGCCCAGCCCCCCGGCCGCCCCGGCCACACCGGCCAGAACGACCGCCAGGCCATAGAAGACGGCGACGCCGGGCCGCACGGCCGAGGCCAGGCGCCGCGCCGAGGACTTCACCCCGATCATGGCGTCGTCCTCGATGTCCTGAAGCGCGTAGAGGGTGTCGTAGCCCAGGGTCCAGAAGACGCCGCCCATCCACAGCAGGACGGCCGGGACATAGGCCTGCCAGACCAGGGCGACGGCATGGCCGCTGTCGCCGGCGGGCGACCACAGGAAGGGGCGGAACTCGCCGGCGATGTCGGCGGGCAGAAGCAGCGCGGCGGCCGCCAGCGGCAGGGCGGCGGCGAACCCCATCAGGACGCCCCAGTTGAAGGTCAGGCCCAACCACGCCTGGGGCCACCAGGTGATCCGCTTCATGAAGGGATAGGCCGCGACCAAAGCGAGCGAGCCGACGCCCAGCAGGATGGAGACGGTCGGCAGGGTGAGCAGGATCAAAAGACTGATCAGGCTGCACGCCACGACGAAGAGCCACGCCTGTTTGACGCTGATCCGGCCGGACGGAATGGGGCGCTGGGCGGTGCGGGCGACCTTGGCGTCGAAATCCCGATCGACGATATCGTTGAAGGCGCAGCCCGCCGCCCGCATCAGACAGGCGCCGACAGCGAAGCCGACGAACAGCCACAGGTCATACAGGCCGGGCGCCTGCCGATACTGGGCCAGGGCCAGGGCGATCCCCTGCCAGCCGGGCAGCAGCAACAGCCAGATGCCGATGGGCCGGTCGAAGCGGCCCAGCTTCAGCCAGGGTTTCAGCCCTTCCGGCGCATGGCGATCCACCCAGTTGGCGCCGGCGTCGGGAAGGGGGGCGAAGGTCATGGCCACGACTTAGCGGTTCTGGCCCGGGGGGTGAAGGCGCAAGGGCCGGTCGGGCGTCAAAAGAAAAGGGGGCTGGTTGCGCCAGCCCCCCGACCGTTCGACGCTTTCCGGTCGATCACTCCCGGTTGACCTGGCCCGAGCCGGACACGCTGCTGTTCAGCTTGGCGGGGCGGCCGGACAGGGTGACGTCGCCCGAGCCGTTGATCTCGACGTCCACCTTGCCCGTGGCGGCGATGTTGGCGCTGCCGGAGCCTGAGATGTCCACCTTGGCGTCCGTGGTCGCCAGGCCGCTGAGATCGGCGTCGCCCGATCCCTTGATGCTCAGGTCCAGGGTCTGGATGCGGCCGGACGCCGTGACGTCCGCCGAACCCGAGACGTCCAGCGCCAGGGACGGCTGGTCGAAACCGGCGATGGTCAGGTCGCCCGATCCGTTGGAGACGAAGCGGCGCACATTGGGGGCGGTGACCACCACCTTCAGTTCGTCGCGTTCGGACCGGGCCGAGAAGTTTCCGCTGTTCCAACCGAAGACGACCCGTTCGTCGCCGTCGCCCAGGCGGATGCGGCCGTCCTCGATCTGCACCCGGTCGGCCAGGGTCTTGGGTCCGGTGACGACGACGGAGTTGGCGTCGCCCTGGATGTATTCGACATCGACGCTGGAATCGACGCTCAAGGTCTCGCCGCCGGTCCAGGCCAGGGTGCGGGTGGTGAAGGGCCCCAGGTCGTCGGTCCCGCCGCCCTTGACCCGCTCGAATCGGACGGTCTCGCCGTCGTCGTCCTTGAAGGTCCAGGCCCAGCCGTGACGCTGCAGGTCGTGGCCGCCGAGGGCGAGGCCGCCGCCCACGGTGACCAGGCACAGCACCAGGGCGGCGCCGGCGATGATGAACAGGGTGCGGATCATGCCGAAGCTCCCGAAACAGGCGTGGATTGGGCAGGGGTGGGCTCAAGCGCGGGCTTGAGCAGGCGATAGTGCAGGCGGGCGAACCAGACGACGCCGTTGACCAGCCAGATGGTGAAGATGGCCAGCAGGGCGCCGATGAAGACCGACCCGGCCATGAAGCCAAGGCCCATCAGGATGGCCGCGAACGGCCCGCCGGGGAAGCCGGCGAAGGGCCCGGCGACCATGATCACCCCGCCCGCGACGAACAGGCCGATGGCGGCGATGAAGAAGCCGAACACCGTCCCGACCACCCCCATCAGCAGGGGCAGAAGGATCAGTATGTCCAGGGCGCCCAGGCCCAGCACCGCGAAGACGGCGCCGGCGGCGGCGGACGGGTTCTTTTCCTGATGCCAGCGCTGGATGCCGGCCTCGGCCTTCAGTTCGCGGGCCAGGCGGACCGGATCGCCCAGGGCTTCGGCGACCTCGGCCTCGGTGCGGCCGGCGGCGATCCCGTCGTCGAAATGGGCCTGGTAGTCGGCGACGATGTCGTTGGCCGTGGTGGTCGGCAGGCCGACCAGCCCGTCCTTGAGGCGGTTGATGAAATCGGCGCGCGTCATTGGGCGGCTCCCTGATCGGCGTCGTTCGCCACGATGGCGTCGACGGCCTTGGTGAAGGCGGACCATTCGGCGGTCTGGGCGGCCAGGGCCGCGCGACCCGCCTCGGTCAGGCGATAGTATTTGCGCGAGGGACCGGCGGAGGATTCGACCAGATAGGTCTCGACCTGGCCCTCCGACTGCATCCGCCGCATCAAGGGGTAGATGGTGCCTTCGCCCATGTCGATCGCGTCCGACAGGCGGCTGGCGATCTCATAGGCGTAGCTGTCCGCCCGGCTCAGAAGCGCCAGGACGCATAGGCCCAGCACCCCCTTCTTCAACTGTATCTCGATGGTTTCAGGCACCGCGATCTCTCCTGTGTGCAGGGATTGATTACGGCAAGGTATCTGTCGGTGCAAGGTAGCTGTCGAAACATGACAGCGATTTAATCGAGTGCGCCGAATGGCCGATCTTTGGCGGCTTTGCGGCGGCGCCTGCGTTGATCGCTTGGCAAGCCGAAGGCGATCCGATAGGTCAAAAAGATCGCCGGGCGTGGGAATCGCGCCAGTGTGATTACTTGCGAGCCATTCGCAAGTGTCTGCTGTAGAACGGTTTTATGGGGAAGACTCCGATGGGGATGGGCAAGCGAGCCCGGAGGACGCTGGGGGAGACTGCGGCCTCCATCGTTCTAGGCGCCGGATTGGCGGTGTTCGCCGCCGCGCCGACCTGGGCGCAGGATCTGATGGGACAGCCGACGCCGGGGGGCATCGACCTGCAACCCGCGGCCTCGCCGCTGAAGCATGACGCCATCGCCTTCCACAACGGGCTGCTGGTCGTCATCACCGCCATCACCCTGTTGGTGCTGGGGCTGCTGGCCTGGATCGTCTTCCGCTACAACAAGAAGGCCAATCCGACGCCCGCGCGCTGGAGCCACAACACCACCATCGAGATCATCTGGACGGTCATGCCGGTCCTGATCCTGGCGGGCATCTCGCTGTTCTCGTTCCGGCTGCTGTTCGCCTATCACGACATGCCCACGCCGGACCTGACGGTGAAGGTCACGGGCAACCAGTGGAACTGGGCCTATGAATATCCCGACCAGGGCGTGGCGGAATACATCTCCAACATGCTGCCCGAGGACGAGGCCAAGGCGCGCGGCGTGCCCTATCGGCTGGCGGCGACCGAGCCGATGGTCGTGCCGGTCGGCAAGACGGTCCAGCTGGTCATCACCGCCTCGGACGTGATCCACGCCGTGGCCCTGCCGGCCTTCGGTCTGAAGACCGACGCGGTGCCGGGCCGGATCAACACCACCTGGTTCAAGGCCGAGCGCACCGGCGTCTTTTACGGCCAATGCTCGGAACTGTGCGGCGTCGACCACGCCTTCATGCCCATCGAGATCCGGGTCGTGACCCAGGCCCAGTTCGAACAGTGGCTGGCCTCCAAGGGCGGGTCGATGACGCCCAAGGCCGCCGAGTCCGCGCCGACCGCCGCCGCGCCTGCCGCGCCC
>NZ_DALZQC010000037.1:0-27529 GCF_032017145.1 Brevundimonas sp. | reverse complement strand
GGGCGCGGGACGAAGGCGCGGCGCGGCCAGGGCCGGCCGGCCTGGTCGATGCGCCTGGATCAACCGATAGGCCGCGATCACTTGCCGGAAACGCTCGGTGTCGCCCCCCGTCTGGTCCGGCCGCGCCGCCTTCACCGCCGCACGGAAGGCGGCCTTCAGCGTCGGCGCATCGACATCGGCCGACACGCCCAGCACGGCCAGGGCCTCGCGGACGCCGGAAACCTCGACTGAAGAACGGTGCGCGCTCATGGCCCCAACCGTTCGCCGATCAGGGTCAACGGGCGGTTAACCGTGATCGAATCGGCGCCGCTTTTGACCTCGATCATTTGCACGGCCGACCCCACGGGCTAGACCGGCGTCATGACCGCATCCGTGATCCCGCCCAGCCCGTCGCGTGAGGAATACGCCCGCGACTACGCCGCCGCCCTGGCCGCCAATGGGGACGACAGCCTGTTCCAGCGCGCCGAACCCATAGGGCTGTTCATCGAATGGCTGGCCGACGCGCGGGCGCACGAGCCGAACGACGCCAACGCCATGACCCTGTCCACGGTCGATGCGGACGGCCTGCCGGATGCGCGGATCGTGCTGCTGAAGGATGTCGATGCGCGCGGTTTCACCTTCTATTCCAACAGCCAAAGCGCCAAGGGCGTCGAACTGGCCGGCCATCCCGCCGCCGCCCTGACCTTCCACTGGAAGACCCTGCGGCGTCAGGTGCGGGTGCGCGGCGCGGTCGAGCCGGTGACGGCGGACGAGGCGGACGCCTATTTCGCCAGCCGCGCGCGCGAAAGCCGCATCGGCGCCTGGGCCTCGGACCAGTCGCGCCCGCTGTCGGACCGCCCGGCGCTGGAAGAGGCCGTGGCTCGCGAGACCGCGCGCTTCGATGGTCAGGAGGTGCCGCGCCCGTCCCACTGGACCGGCTGGCGCGTCGTGCCGCGCTCGGTCGAGTTCTGGCGCGATCGCCCCTTCCGCCTGCACGACAGACTCAGGTTCGAGCGCGATGGCGACGCCTGGAGGACGCAACGCCTCTGGCCCTGACGCCAATCTGAGTCTTCGGCGAGCGAACTGGGCGGCCTGAATCGCAGAATAAGGTTCGTCACAACGCGCACAACGAGGTCACGGCGAACACGACGAGACCGAACACGCGTCGGCGTCCCTCAATGCCATGTCCATATCGTCGATCAATCTGCGGCTTCGCCGCCGCAGGCCATCAGGACGTTCCGAACCGGGCAGGGCGCCGTCGTGTTCGCCGTGACCTCGCTGTGATCTTTGTGATGAACCTCTTCCAGGCCACCGTCGACGGTTCTAGGTTCAATCGACATTCAGCCAACGACCGTCATTCCGGGGCGTCCGGAGGACGAACCCGGAACCCAGGAGGCTTGCGTCAGGCGTTGGATGCATTCAACAACGCGACCGGCCCCCTGGGTTCCGGGTTCTTCGCTTTGCTCAGCCCCGGAATGACGAGCCGAGACATCTGCTTCACGAATATCGATTGAAACTAGGCGCGGAACAGCAGCGACCCGTCGCCATAGGAATAGAAGCGATAGCCGTCCGCCACCGCATGGGCGTAGGCCGCCTTCATCGTCGCCTGACCCGCGAAGGCGCTGACCAGCATGAACAGCGTCGATTTGGGCAGGTGGAAGTTGGTCATCAGCACATCGACCGCCCGGAACCGATAGCCCGGCGTGATGAAGATGGCGGTGTCGCCGTGGAAGGGTCTGATCTCGCCGTCCTCGTCCGTGGCGCTTTCCAGCAGTCGCAGGGAGGTGGTGCCGACGCAGACGATGCGGCCCCCCTTCGCATGGACGGCGTTCAGGGCGGCGGCGGTCTCGGGCGACACCTCGCCCCATTCGCTGTGCATCCTGTGATCGGCCAGATCGTCGACCTTGACCGGCAGGAAGGTGCCGGCGCCGACGTGCAGGGTCACGGCTTGGGTCGAGACGCCGCGCGCCCGGATGGCGTCCAGCAGGGCAGGGGTGAAGTGCAGGCCCGCCGTGGGGGCGGCGACAGAACCGTCATGCTCGGCGAAGACGGTCTGATAGTCGGAACGGTCGCGGTCGTCCTCGGCCCGTTTGGCGGCGATATAGGGCGGCAGGGGCATGACCCCGACCTCGCGGATCGCGTCGTCCAGCGCCGGGCCGGACAGGTCGAACCTCAGGCTGATCAGGCCGTCGTCGCCCTTGGCCGTGACCGTCGCGTCCAGACGGCCCAGGTCGCAGGCGGCGTCGCCATGGGCGCCGAACCTGATCCGGTCGCCCGGCTTGATGCGCTTGCCCGGCTTCATGAAGGCGGACCAGACGTCGGGCGCGTCGCGATGGTGCAGCGTCGCCTCGACCTCGACCGTCAATGTGTCGCCCTCCGGCCCGCCGACGACGGGATTCAAGCGCTGGCGCACTCCGGATAGGCGCGCGGGGATCACGCGGGTGTCGTTGAACACCAGGGCGTCGCCGGGGCGCAGGAAGTCGGCCAGGTCGCGAATGATCCGATCCTGAAGCGCATACCCGTCGACC
Organism: Brevundimonas sp.; assembly: GCF_032017145.1. Lineage (GTDB taxonomy): Bacteria > Pseudomonadota > Alphaproteobacteria > Caulobacterales > Caulobacteraceae > Brevundimonas. The sequence goes on along the minus strand of NZ_DALZQC010000037.1, from coordinate 25,022 downwards.
ACCAGCAGGCGGGCAGAATCGCGCGGATCGGCCGGCCGCAGGGCGATGCGGTCCTCGGGCAGGTCGAAGTCGAAATCAGCAGTCTTCATCGGGCGCTCTATACGAGCGTCCCTAGCAGTGCGCCATGATTAGGAAGGCCGTTCAGCCAGCCACTAAGCCGGCGCAGACTGGGTAAGCGCATAAAAATCGCTTGAACCGGCTTTTTCACCGAGTTGAGGGCGAGCCTCCCAGTTTGCCAGGGTCGCCTCGTAATTGAGGCCCGCTTTTTGAAGCACAGCAGCTGACGCGACATTGCCGGCATGACATGTCGCCCACACCCGTAAGATCGAAGGCTGAGCAATGGCCCAATGGGTGACAGCGGTTGCGGCTTCTGTGGCGAAGCCGTTGCCCCAGAACCGCTCTTCGAAGATGTAGCCGAAGTCCGCCTTAGGCGGCGACAACCGCAGCTCGATCACACCGATAAAGCGCCCAGGTGCTTTCTCGGTGATAGCCCAAGGGAAAGCTGAGCCGGAAATCCAACAGGCCTCGCACCGCTCTGCAAACTCCAGACTTTCGGCAAGGCGCTCATGGCGTCTGAACGGCATGAACCGTGTTTCAGCGATCCCGCCGGCATACCGAAAGATGTCAGAAGCATCTGAGAGCTGGACCGGACGAAGACGCAGCCGTTCGGTTTCTAGTATCTCGGGCGGGCGCATTCATTGACGATAGACGCTGGCGTCGCAAGTCTGCAATCGAGGAAACGTTTCAGCTATAATCGGGCGCAAATGCTCCAGCCCATGATCCATAGCGGTTCAGGGACAGGTCGTGCGTCTCGATCTCGGGCTTGGCGCCGCCCAGCGTGTCGGCCAGGACGCGGGCGGAGCCGCAGGCCATGGTCCAGCCCAGGGTGCCGTGGCCGGTGTTCAGATAGAGCCCCGGAAGCCGGGTGGCGCCGATGACGGGGGTGCCGTCGGGGGTCATGGGGCGCAGGCCGGACCAGTAGCTGGCGCCTTCCAGGTCGCCGCCGCCGGGGAACAGGCTGCCGACCGACTGTTCCAGCGTCTCGCGGCGCAGGATGGGCAGGCTGTTGTTGTAGCCGGACAGTTCGGCCATCCCGCCGACGCGGATGCGGTCGCCCAGACGGGTGATGGCGACCTTGTAGCTTTCGTCCATGACGGTCGAGACGGGGGCGCGGTCCGCGTCGGTGATCCGGGCCGTGATCGAATAGCCCTTCACCGGATAGACCGGCAGTTTCAGTCCCAGCGGCGCGACCATCTGCGGCGAATAGGAGCCCAGCGCCACGACCACGGCGTCGGCCTGCAGCGCGCCCATGCTGGTGCGCGCGCCCACGACGCGGCCATTGGCTTCGGTCAAACCGTGTATCTGAACGCCATTGTGGAAGACCACGCCCTGCTCAGCCGCCAGTTTCGCCAGGGCGTTGGTGAACAGGAAACAGTCGCCGGTCTCGTCGTTCGGCAGGCGCAGGCCGCCGACGAAGGGGACGTCGGACGCCGCCAGACCCGGCTCTGCGGCGACGCAGCCTGCCGGGTCCAAAACCTCGCACGGGACGCCCTGGGCGCGCAGGACATCGACGTCCTTGTGCACATCGGCCAGCTGTTTTTCGGTGCGGAACAGTTGCAGCGTGCCTTGCTCGCGCCCGTCATAGGCGATGCCGGTTTGGCGGCGCAGCAGGTCCAGCTGGTCGCGGCTGTATTCGGCCAGACGCACCATCCGCCCCTTGTTCAGCGCATAGCGTTCGTGGGTGCAGTTGCGCAGCATGGCCAGGGTCCAGCGGATCATGGCCATGTCCAGTTGCGGGCGGATGATCAACGGGGCGTGGCGCATCAACAGCCACTTCATCGCCTTGACCGGGATCGACGGCGCGGCCCAGGGCGCGGAATAGCCGGGCGAGACCTGACCCGCATTGGCAAAGCTGGTCTCCAGCGCCGGGCCGGATTGGCGATCGACCACGATGACCTCATGGCCTGCTTGATTGAGATACCAGGCGGTGGTGATGCCGATGACGCCCGAACCAAGCACCAGAACCCGCATGTGACGCTTCCAAGCCGACTGTTTTCGTTTCAGCCAAGTTAGCCTTGCGGCGTTCGATGATCCTGCCTGTTTGCGCAATGATCAGCGGCTGATACAAGGTTTACGCAATTATCTGCGGTCAGAAGGCGGAAAATTGTGACTCTGCTCGATCCTGTCGATCAACGCATCCTGCAACGCCTGCGCGCCGATGGGCGGATCAGCAATGCGGACCTGGCGACGGCGGTGGGCCTGTCGCCTTCGGCCTGTCTCAGGCGGGTGCGTCGGTTGGAGGCAAGGGGCGTGATCCGGGGCTATGCCGCCATACTGGCCAATGACGGTGACGACGGGGTGGTGGCCTATGTCGAGATCACGCTGGAGAAACAGACTGACGACCATATGCGTCGGTTCGAGGCGGCGGTCAGGAACCACCCGGAAATCCGTGACTGCTATCTGATGGCGGGTGAGGCGGATTACATCGTCCGCGCCGTGGCGCCCGACATCGCCGCCTATGAGGTGATCCACAAGGACGTGCTGTCGCGCCTGCCCGGCGTGTCGCGCATCCACTCCAGCCTGGCGATCCGCAACGTGCTGGCGGCGGCGGGCTGAACCCTCGTCGTCTTGGGGTGTTCAGACGGCATGAAGCCCACCGACCTTGTTCCCTCCGCCCTCATTGGCGCCGTCGCCAGCGCCCGCTCCATGACCCCGATGGCGGCCATCGCCATCGCCGAGCTGGCCCACAAACCCACGCCTGGGCGAGTCTTTTTGTTGAACCTGCCCCTGTTCAAGTTTGGCGCCTTGTTGATGGGCGTGGGGGAGTTGTTCGGCGATAAGATGAAATCGGCGCCGGACCGGACCGTCTTTCTGGGTCTGCTGGCGCGGGTGATGAGCGCGTGCATCGCCGGATCGGCCCTGGCACCGCGCGGCAAGGAGAAGCTGGGCGCGGGCGTCGCCGTCGCGACCGCCGTTCCGCTGGCCTATCTGACGCTGGCCGGCCGTAAGAAGGCTATGGCCCGCATCGGCCAGACCAAGAGCGGATTGATCGAAGACGCCGTGATCGTCGGCGCGGGCGCGCTGGTGGTGGCGATGGCGTTGCGGGGGCGGCGCTAGGTTTCCTTCGCTTAGCGTCATGCACGGGCTTGACCTGAGGATCGGAGGTTCAACTGCCGGTGCGATGAGGGTGACGCACAGCCCGATCCGTAACCCGGCCCTCGGGTCGGACCCGAGGGTGACGGAGGGCAGGGGCGGTCCTAGACAGGCGTGTTCTCATGCCGATAGGTGCGGCGACCGTTTCACAGGAGTTCTTCCCATGATCACCCGCATCCAGCCCGGCGCCCGCATGAGCGAGGCGGTCGTCCACGGCGACACCATCTATCTAGCGGGACAGGTGGGCGAGCCGGGCGACGATGTGGTCGCCCAGACCAAGACGGCCCTGGCCGAGATCGAGGCCCTGCTGGCCGAAGCGGGCAGCGACAAGTCGAAAATCCTGATGGCCCAGATCTGGCTGGCTGACATGGCCGACTTCGAGGCGATGAACAGCGTTTGGGACGCCTGGGTCGACACCGCCAATCCGCCCGCCCGCGCGACGGGTGAAAGCAGGCTGGCGTCATCTGACTATCTGCTCGAAATCATCGTGACCGCCGCAAAGGGCTGAAAGCCCATCAGCAAAGGGCGGCGGACGGTTGACCGCGCGGTTTACAGCCTGCAAACCGCCGCCCATGCTACAGAACCTCGAAACTCTCGCCCGCGAGGCCAAGTCCTGGCCGTTTGAGCAAGCCCGCAATCTTCTGGCCCATGTGCTGAAGAAACGGCTGGCCGAGGCGGATCGCGCCGAGGCCAAGGCCCTGATCGACGCGGGCAAGGCCGACGAGGCGCTGGCGAAGTTCGAGGCCCTGCAACGGCCGGTGATCCTGGAGACGGGTTACGGCCCGTCGGGTCTGCCGCATATGGGCACGTTCGGCGAGGTGGCGCGCACGACCATGGTGCGCAACGCCTTTCGCGCCCTGACCGGCGATCATTGGAAGACGCGCCTGATCGCCTTCAGCGACGACATGGACGGCCTGCGCAAGGTTCCCGAAGGCATCCCGAACCCGGAGATGCTGCGCGAAGACCTGCATCTGTCGCTGACCCGTGTGCGCGACCCGTTCGGCGCCTATGACAGTTTCGGCGCGCACAACAATGCGCGTCTTCAGGCGTTCCTGGACAGTTTCGGTTTCGATTACGAGTTCATGTCCTCGACCGAGACCTACAGGTCCGGGCGGTTCGACGCGACCCTGCTGACCCTGCTGGAGCGGTTCGACGCGGTTCAGGCCATCATGCTGCCGACCCTGGGCGAAGAGCGGCGCGCGACCTATTCGCCCTTCCTGCCGATCAGCCCCATCACCGGCCATGTGCTGCAGGTGCCGACGCTGGCGCGTAATGTCGAGAAGGGCACGATCACCTTCGAAGATCCCGCAGGAGAGCCGGGCAACCGTACCGAGGTTCCGGTCACCGGCGGCCATGTGAAACTGCAATGGAAGCCCGACTGGGCCATGCGCTGGGTCGCGCTGGACATCGACTATGAGATGTCGGGCAAGGACCTGATCGAGAGCGTGCGCGAAAGCTCCAAGGTCTGCCGCGCCCTGGGCGGCACGCCGCCGGAAGGCTTCAACTACGAACTGTTCCTGGACATCGAAGGCAAGAAGATTTCGAAGTCCAAGGGCAATGGCCTGACGATGGACGAATGGCTGCGTTACGGCACGCCCGAGAGCCTGTCGTGGTATATGTTCCAGTCGCCCAAGTCGGCCAAGTCGTTGCACTTCAACGTCATTCCGCGCGCGATCGACGACTATCTGGCCTTCATCGAAAGCTACAAGACGCAAGAAGCCGCCAAGCGGATCGACAACGCCGTATGGTCGATTCACGCGGGCGATCCGCCGACCCACACCTCGCCGGTGTCGTTCGCCCTGCTGCTGAACCTGGTGGGCGTGGCCAATGCGTCCACCAAGGCGCAGCTGTGGGCCTATTTCGCCAAATATCTGCCGGATGCGACGCCTGAGAACGAGCCGCTGCTGGACCGGCTGATGGACCATGCGCTGAACTACTACGAGGACTTCGTGAAGCCCTCCAAGTCGTACCGTTTGCCGGATGACAAGGAGAAGGCGGCGCTCAAGGATCTGGCGGCGCGTCTGAGGACGCTGCCTGCCGATACGACGGACGGCGAGCTGATCCAGAACGAGGTCTATGCGGTGGGCAAGGATCATGCCTTCGAACCGCTGCGGGCCTGGTTCGGGGCGCTGTATGAAGTGCTGCTGGGCGCGTCGCAGGGACCGCGCTTCGGCTCGTTCGCCGCCATCTATGGTTTGCCGCAGACGATCGCGCTGATCGAAGCGGGGGCGAACGGGGAACTGGTCGCCTGACATCGTTCCGGCGGTGACCAACATGAACCGAAAATAACGGCGAAGCTCCGGGAGCCTTCAGGTTCGTCTGTGCATTCTCTCCTCATCGGCAAACGCGCTGACAGGAGAAGAGTTATGTCGAACAAGATTTTCAAGACGGGTCTGGCCACGGCTGCGGCTCTGGCCGCCATGGTGACGGCCGCTCCGATGGCCGCCCAGGCTCAGGCCAACGGCGTTACCAACTGCGACGCTCCCGGTGGTCGCCAGCGTGCGGGCGCCCTGATCGGCGCCGTCGTCGGTGGGGTGGTGGGGTCGAACCTGGCCCGTAACGAACGCACCGCCGGCACCATCGTCGGCGCGGGCGCCGGCGCCGCCGCCGGTTCCTACATCGGCTGTAACCAGCAGCGCGCGCGTGCGGCCTCGGTGTCCAACGGTTCGCAATACCGCGCCTCGTCCAATCTGCGCATTCGAAGCGGCCCCGGCACCAACTATCGCACCGCCGGCACCCTGTCGGCCGGTCAGCCCTTCACCGCCATCGGCTCGCAGGGCGAGTGGGTGCAGATCGCCGGCGGCGGCTGGGTGAACGCTCACTACGTCACGGCCAACTAACACTAGTCGGCTCCATGGAGGCCCCGCCGGTTCGCCGCGCGGGGCCTTTGCATGACCGTTACTGACTGACCCACAGAATGCGCGCCATCCATTCGATGTCGCGTCGGGGCACGATCCGGGGCGGATAGTCGGGATTGATGGACGCCAGGGTGACCGCCCGATTGGTCAGGCCAGCCACCTCCTTGGCGATGGTCTCGCCGGTCATCAGACGCACGACAACGCGGTCACCCCGCCGGACACGGGTTTCGTCCTGATCCACCAGAACCCGGTCGCCTTCCCGGTAAAGCGGCGACATCGAATCTCCGTCTATCGTCATGCTGAACAGAGTGTCCTTGGCGCGTGGCAGTTCGGTTTGATCCCAGCCGTCGCCCGTGGGCAGGCCGGCATCGTCGAAAAAGCCGTCGTCGCCCGCCTTGGCCAGCCCAAGCAATGGAACGGTCGCGAGGCGCTCAGGCGCATCCTCGGCCAAGGCCGCGAAGTCCCCCAAGGACACGCCCGTCGCTTGAAGAACCAGGGTCACGCTTTCGGTCGAGGGCCAGCGTGGACGCGGCGGATCGCCCGCCCCGAACCGTTTGGAGGGATTGAAGCTGGTGGCGTCCAACCCCGCGCGCCGGGCAAGGCCCGACGGGGTCAGACCCTCCCGCCGCGCCAGATTATCGACGGCTTTCCAAAGTTTGGCGTGCGACAGCGGCATGGCGTCCCAACGACTGATTCGTCGCAGGATAGGCGTTGGAGGTAGGAATTTCTACCTATTCATCTCAGTGATGTGACGTTCTTGCCAAGAGAAGAAGGTGCCGACGATCAGGCAGAGAATGATCAGGTACCCGGTCAAATTCATGATCGTATACAGGGAAACGACCATAATCGGTTGTTTGGTCAAAAGCATCACGTGGCACATGACCACGAGCAGTTGTAGGCCGCTGGCCCAAACCGGCCAAGACTGGCGATACCGCCAAGCGATGCTTGCGAAAGCCAGCAATAATGCAAGGTCGATCAGAAACATCCCCGCAGGCACGACGCGGGTGAATCCATTGTTCTCTTGCATGACGATTGTCGCAAACCAAGCGAACAAATACGATCCGGCGCCCAGCCGTTCAGCCTGTCCACCCTTCAGGAAGGCAAACACAGCCATGCCGACCATGAAAACCGCGCCGACGATGGCATAGGCGATGTTGAGCATGGCAAATCGCCCCCGCGCAGAAATGCGCGAGGGCGATAATGACCGAAGTCAGGCGAAACTGAAATCGCAGTAAGCCAAGCTTACCAACAATTCATCTGCCGGAAATCAACCGACCGAGCGCAGGTGGTTGCGGGTGCGCACTTCTTCCTTCGGGTCCAGCCAGTCGTCGGGCTTGGCGACGGGGCCGGCGGCATAGGCGCCGTAGCCGAGGCGACGGTGGTCCTTTTGCAGTTCGGCGTGGCAGGCCACGATGGATTCGCGCGCGGCCGACAGGGCGGCGATGGTTTCCATGGCCTTGGCTTGGGACATCGTGCCGCTGACCGGCGAGAGCGAGAGGGCGGCGCGGGCGCCGATGAAGGATTGAACCAGGGTCGTCGCCTGAGTGATCGCGGCGTCGATCGCGAGTTCGGTAGCATGCAGATCGCCAGCAACGCTGGTGACGACTTCAGTCCGGTCCATGAGAGCCCCTCAAGGTATGGTTACAGAGGGCTTATGGTTATCACGCCTTAACCTTGTTTGATAGGGGTATGTTCATACCTTTTGACAATCGCGCGTTGAAGCGCGCGTCATCGCTGGCGCTTGAATGTCAGCAGCGGCGGGGTTCTGGGACGAATCGAGCGTCCGAACCCGGACGATCAGTTCTGGTTGTCGAGCAGAAAATGCGCGGTCAGGCTGGCGATGGGCTGTGCACGCTCTTCCTGCCAGGCCTCGGCCTGAACGTGGGCCAGGCGGCGGCCGGCGCGGCTGATCCTGGCCCGGGCGAAGACGTCGATGGGCCGCCCCGTGCGGAGATAGGCCACGGTGACGTTGATCGGACGGGGCAGGCGCGGGCTGGGAAAGGCCAGCGCCAACTGCGCCATGGCGGTCATCTCCAGCAGGGCGGCGGTCGATCCGCCATGCAGCGCCGGCAGCATCGGATTGCCGATCAGCTTGTCCGAGAACGGCATGATCACGGTGATCTCGTCGCCGCTGACAAGCGTCTTCAGGCTCAGGAATCGGGCGTAGGGCAGTGTGGCCAGGATGTCGGTCATGCGGCCGCTCCGACCAGGCGTTCGCGAGACGGATTGAAGATATAGGCCGACTGGGCCGCCGCCACCGGGTCGGATGGATCGTCCTCGAAGGCCCAGGCCCGCACAAAGGCGATGGTGTGGGTCATGCGATAGCAAACGCCCTGAGCCAACAGATCTCGATGCGGCCGGGCGGCGCGCATATAGTCCACGCGTAAGTCGACCGTGGCGACGGGTTGAAAGGCGCCGAGAGCCGTCCAGACGGCCAGGCCGCCGATATGATCCAGCAGGGTCGTGACCAGACCGCCGGCGAACACGCCGCTGTCGGGATCGCCCACCAGATCCTCGCGCCAGGGAACACGAATGCGCGGCTCGCCATCGTGCAGGCCGTCGAAGGCGAAGCCCAGCGCTCCGGTATGGGCCGCGCCAGCCGCGAGTTGGGGCAGGATGGAGGTCAGGAAGCTGTCGGACATCAAGCAGGACGGCCTTTCGGGCGGGGTTTGCGGGTGGTCCTGTATGGATCGGCGACCCGATGGCGTCGAGTGCGTTAGGGAACCATGATCCGAGCCGAAGACCTGCTGCATCCGACGCCTGCCGGCCTATATTGCCCGCCCGGCGACTTCTATGTCGATCCGGTGCGTCCGGTGGATCGGGCGGTGATTACCCATGGTCATTCCGATCACGCGCGGGCGGGACACGGGGCCGTGCTGGCGACGCGGCAGACACTGGCGATCATGGCCGAACGCTATGGCGCCGATTTCACCGGCCAAGCCCAGTCGGTCGAATATGGTCAGGCGACGGCGATCAACGGCGTCGATCTAAGACTGGCGCCGGCGGGTCATGTGCTGGGCTCGGCCCAGGTCGAGGTGCGCTGGAAAGGGCTGACGATGGTGGTTTCGGGCGACTACAAGCGCCGTCGCGATCCGACCTGCACGCCGTTCGAACCGATCCCGTGTCATGTCTTTATCTCCGAGGCGACCTTCGGCCTGCCCGTGTTCAGCCATCCGCCCGCCGAAGAGGAGGTGGGGCGGCTGGTGCGCTCCCTGGGTCAGTTCCCGGAGAGAGCGCATCTGGTCGGGGCCTATGCCCTGGGCAAGGCGCAACGGATAATTCGTCTGCTACGCGAAGCGGGGTGGGAGCGACCCATATATTATCACGGCGCTATGGAGCGGTTGAACGCCCTCTACGAGCGCGAGGGCGTTGACCTGGGGCCGCTCCTGCCGACGCGCGACCTGCCCAGGAACGCTCTGGGCGGCGAGGTCGCCATCGCGCCGCCGTCGGCCATTCAGGATCGCTGGGCGCGCCGGTTCGCCGACCCGGTCACGGCCTTCGCCTCGGGGTGGATGGGGGTAAAGGCCCGTGCGCGTCAGAGGGGTGTGGAGTTGCCCTTGATCGTGTCCGACCACGCTGACTGGAACGAACTGACGGCGACATTCCTCGAACTGGAGCCCGAGGAGGTCTGGATCACCCATGGCCGGGAGGAGGGTCTGCTGCGCTGGGCCGAGATCAACGGCCAGAAGGCCAGGGCGCTGCGCCTTGTGGGTTATGACGAGGAGGACGAGGAGACGTCGGACGTCAGCCCGGATTGAGGCTGGTCAGGCGGCTGATCGGCCCGATGCGTCCTGATTTTCGGCGTCCTGCGCCGCCGCCAAGGCGGCGTTCATGGCCATGCGCAGGCGTTCGGGCTTGATCGGCTTTTCGACCACCGCCGCCATGCCGATGGACAGATAGTGTTTGGCGTCCTCAGGGTCGGCGTTGGCGGTCAGGGCCACGATGGGCACGCGGCCGACCGGGGCGGGCAGGGCGCGAATGGCCTGGGTCGCCTGAACCCCGTCCATGCGCGGCATCTTGATGTCCATCAGGACCAGATCGTAGCGGCTCTCCTGAACGGCTTGCAGCGCCTCCAGCCCGTCCTCGGCCAGCTCTGAACTGCAGCCGAACATTTCGCAAAGCGCCTGGGCGACCACGCGGTTGGTGGCGTTGTCGTCCACGATCAGGATGTGCGGGGCCGCCTTAAGATCGAAACCGGCCAGGTCGGCGACATTCGACTGGACGTCGGCCTCCACCACCGCGCGGGGTGCGGTCAGGTCGAAGGCGAAGGTGGCGCCGCGTCCCTTGTTGTTCTCGGCCCAGATCCGGCCGCCCATCCGGTCGATGACCTGCCGGCAGATCGAAAGGCCAAGGCCGGCGCCGTCGGGGCCCGAGCCATGGACGAAGGGTTCGAAGATGGAATCGACCCGGTCGATGTCCACGCCCGGCCCGTCGTCGCGAACGCGGGCCTCCATACGTATGCCGTCGCCCTCGACCCACGCCTTCAGTCCGGCCTCGACCACGCCGTTGCGGGCGAACTTCAGCGCATTGCCGATCAGATTGTTGAACACCTGTTTCAGGCGCACGCCGTCGATCACGGCCGCCAGTTCGGTGTCGCCCTCATATCCGACCAGAAGGGTCACGCCGTCCTGGGAGGCGCGCGGCTCCCACATCGACTGGATGTCGTCCATGACCGCGCGCAGGGCCGTGGGGGTATTGGACAACTCCAGCTCGCCCGCCTCGGCCTTGGACAGGTCCACCGCGTCCTGCAGGATGCGCAGCAGGGTCTCGGAGGAATCCACTATAGTCTGGACATGCGCTTGTGCTGTGGCCGTCAGGGGCTGGCGACGCAGAAGTTCGGCGACGGCCAGCACGCCGTTCATCGGCGTGCGCAGTTCATGGCTCATGATGGCCAGGAACTGGCTCTTGGCGCGCGCGGCGGCGATGGCCTGAGCCCGGGTGTCGCTGAGGATGGCGGCCTGTTCGGCCAGCTGTTCGTTCTGTTCACGCTGGCGCGTATTGACCGCCTGGAGTAGGGTCGCGGCGGTTCCGACCCCAAGATAGGCGCCGTTGCGGGTCACGATGAAGCCCCGCAGCAAGGCCGCCGGGCCGCCCTTCAGCATGATGTCGCAGAAGGCGTCGATGCGAACGCCGGCCTCCACCACCGCCGGTTCGGCGTCCATGGCGAAGGTGATGGGGCGAAGGTCGTAAAGGGCGTGGCCGAACCGGGCGGCGATCTTCTCCAGAAAGGCGGTGCGCTCGACCAGGCCGACGGGCCGGTCGCCATCGACGACGGGTATGACCAGCGTGTCCGGCTCGCGTTCGAAACGCGCCAGCACCTCGCACCCAAGCGCCGTCGGAGCCACCGGCTTTGGACGCTCGGAAAGGGTTTCGATGGTCGGCATACTGCCCGGAACTCCTACTCGTTTTGAGTATAAGCCCGAAATCGCTTGCCGATTGGTTAAGCTGCGGCAGACGCGACGCAAATCCGCCTTTTTTGCCCCCGGCGAGGGTCTGGTGTATGAGGCCCGCCCGACCCATCTGGGGTCTTCATCCCTTTGTGCATGCGCGCGGCCACCGGCCGACCGCAGGTTTGTCATGAGCGAAATCCTGGAAAAGATCCAAAAATCGGCCCTGGTCCTGTTCTCGGGCGGGCAGGACAGCGCGACCTGCCTGGCCTGGGCGCTGCAGCGGTTCGACCGGGTCGAGACGGTGGGTTTCGACTATGGCCAGCGCCATGCGGTCGAGATGCAGGCGCGCCATGCAGTGCGCGACAGCATGACCAGGGCCCTGCCTCAGTATGCGGATCGGCTGGGCGATGATCATGTGGTGGACCTGACCGGATACGGTCGGATCGCCGAGAGCGCCCTGACCGCCGACCGCAAGATCGAGATGGATGCGCGCGGCCTGCCGACGACGTTCGTGCCCGGTCGCAACCTGATCTTCCTGGTCGCGGCGGCGGCGCTGGCTGACCGGCGCGGGCTTGAGGTTCTGGTCGGCGGCATGTGCGAAACGGACTATTCCGGCTATCCCGACTGTCGTCATGAGACGATGGTGGCGATGGCGCGGGCGCTGTCGCTGGGACTGGACAAGCCGGTGGTGATCGAGACGCCGCTGATGTGGCTGACGAAGGCCCAGACGTGGGAGTTGGCGCAGCAGATCGGCGGGGCCGCTCTGGTCGAGACGATCATCGAGGATAGCCACACCTGTTATCAGGGCGACCGAACGCATCGGCACGCCTGGGGCTATGGCTGCGGTGAATGCCCCGCGTGCGACCTGCGCGCGGCGGGTTACGAGGAATGGGCCGCCTCACAATGACCTATTCGGCCAAGGAGGTCTTTCTGACCGTGCAGGGCGAGGGCGGACAGGCGGGACGGCCTGCGGTCTTCCTGCGCTTCGCCGGCTGCAACCTGTGGAGCGGGCGCGAGCAGGATCGGGCCAGCGCGGTCTGCACCTTCTGCGACACCGATTTCGTCGGTGTGGACGGCGGCGGCGGCGGCAAGTTCACGACGGCGAACCTGCTGGCCGATCATGTCGCCTCGCTGTGGCGGGGACGCGAAGGCGATCCGAAACTGGTTGTCTGCACCGGCGGGGAACCTCTGCTGCAACTGGATGCCACGCTGATCGCGGCCCTTCATGCGCGCGGGTTCGAAATCGCCATTGAGTCGAACGGCACGCTGGCGGCGCCCGACGGGATCGACTGGATCTGCGTCAGCCCCAAGGCGGATGCGCCGGTGGTCCAGACGCGCGGGCAGGAGTTGAAACTGGTCTTTCCGCAAAGCAAGGCCATGCCCGACCGGTTCGAGCATCTGGATTTCGAACGCTTCTGGCTGCAGCCGATGGATGGGCCGGATCAGGTCGCGAACACCGCCGCCGCCATCGAATACTGCCTGACCCACCCCCAATGGCGCCTGAGCGTCCAGACCCACAAATATATCGGCGTCCGCTAATGCCCGTCTTCGAGATCACCAAACAGGCGACGTTCGACGCCGCCCACCACTTCCCCAACGAGCCTGAGGGCAGCATCTATCGCCGCGTCCACGGCCATTCCTTCACGGTCGAGGCGACGGTGCGGTCCGAGGTTCTGGACGTCGAACATGGCTGGGTGGCGGATCTGGGCGCGCTGGACCGGGCGCTTAAGGCGGCGGCCGAGACGCTGGACCACGGGATGCTGAACGAGCATCCGGGGCTGGAGCTTCCCAGCCTGGAGAACCTGTGCCTGTGGTTCGTCGCGCGGTTGAAGCCCGAATGGCCGGGCCTGTGCCGCATTCAGGTGGCGCGGCCCACCATCAACGAGCGGTGCGTGCTGAGCCTTTAGGCTGAAAGCCACTCTTCCAGCGCCGCATTGACGGCCTGCGGTTGTTCCAGCGTCGAGGCGTGGCCGCACTCGGGCACGATGACCAGATGGGCGTCCGACAGGACATCGGCCATCTCTCGCGAGCGGATCGGCGGAGTCAGGGGATCGCGGTCGCCGACCAATACCAGTGTGGGAATTCGGATGCCCGGCAGGTCGGGGCGCGAATCCACCCGGGCGATGCTGGCCTTCTGCTGACGCACGAAACCGTCTGCGCCGATTTCCAGACCCATGCGGACCTGAGTGTCGATCAGCGCCCGATCGTCCTTGTGCAACGGATGCACCAGACGAGGTGAGACTTCGAGCAACAGGGTTTCGAGCTCTCCGGCCTCAACCCGGTCGATTAGGTTTTGTCGTTGCACCGTCTGCTCGGGCGCATCGGGACGGGCGGTGGTGCTTATCAGCGCCAGCCGCTCCACACGTTCAGGCGCCTGGCGCAGGACCTCAAAGGCGATGTAGCCGCCCATCGAAGCGCCGCCGAGTGCAAAGCGAGGCGGGGCCTCGCGCAGGATGGCGGCGGCCATCTGGGCCATGCCGTCGCCCTTCAGCGTCGAGGCTGCGCTCACCGGCCTGCGCGGACTGAGCGCCGCGATCTGAGGGGCGAACATCTCGGCCGTGCAGGCCAGGCCGGGGATCAAGACGAGGGGCGTCATCGCGGCCTCAGCATCTGCGGCCCTGACGTTGGCGCTGTTCGCACCGGCGTTGTTCACGTTCGTAGTCGCGCTGCTCGCGTTCGCGCTTCAGACGGGTTTCCTCGTCCGAGGTCGTGACCGCGTCGAAGCCGGCGCCGACCACCGCGCCCGTGGCCTTGGCCGTGCCGCCGACCACGGCGGCGGTCCCGCCGACGACCGCGCCGACCAGACAGCCCTGGAGCGTCAGGCAGCCCGCGGCGAGCAGGACAGCCTGGGATAGGCGGACAAGGGGATTTCGACGGCGCATGAGGACGGCTCCAGAGATGCGCGATAGTCCCCGATAATGATGAACGAGGCCTGACCCGGCTCAGCCGCTGCGCTGCGGCAGCAGTTTGCGCCGCTGTCGCGACAGGACCAGCGGAGCGCCGTCCCGGACGCACATCGCCGCCGGCAATCCGCCGAACGGAAAGCCCCTATCGGGCGGCGTCGAGCGACACGGGCGATTGATCATCGGACATGGCGCGATCCTGCGTCAGGCGAAAGATCGGCGGAAGCCCGAAAGCGAGGGCTTCCGCCAGTCGAAGGAACAGGCCAGCGAACCCGGAGGTTCGCACGTCCGTTGCCAAACAAGACTGACCTAGAGGGTTTGGATTTGCAACCCTTGCCAAACGGCTGACGCGGGGTCACTTTCCGCTCATGGGACGCACCGCCGACTACAGCCGCCAAAGCTGCTCCATCGCCGCCACTCTGGAGGTGATCGGCGATCCGTGGACCCTGCTGGTCATTCGCGACGCCTTCAACGGGGTTAGCCGCTTCGAGCAGTGGCAGGAGAATCTGGGCGTGGCGCGCAATGTCCTGGCCTCGCGTCTGAAAAGCTTGGTCCAGCATGGCGTGCTGGAGCCGCGCCTCTATTCCGAGCGCCCGCCTCGCAACGAATATGTCCTGACGGCCAAGGGCAAGGATTTGTACGGTGTGCTGGTCACCCTGCACGGCTGGGGCGCCAAACATGTCTATGGCGACGCCGACAGCGGCATCGACATGATTCACAAGACCTGCGGTCACACCCTGACGCCCCGCATCGCCTGCGGCTGCTGCGGCGAAATCGTGAAGCCGCGCGACATCAAACTGACCCGGGCCGAAAACCGACCCACCGTCGGCGACGTCATGCCCAAGGAAGCGGCCTGATCGACGCTTCTGCTGCCAGTTCTCGGCAGGATGTCTGCTAAGATCGTCGGGTGTCCCGCTCCGAGCGTCTTCTCGATCTGCTGAACGTCTTGCGTCGTCATCGGCGGCCGGTGAGCGGACGCGCCTTGGCCGAAGAGATGGGCGTCAGCCTGCGGACGCTTTATCGCGACATCGCCAGCCTGCAGGCGCAAGGGGCGACGATCGAGGGGGAGGCGGGGGTCGGCTATGTGCTGAAGCCGGGGTTCCTCTTGCCGCCGCTGATGTTCACGCCGGAGGAGATCGAGGCCCTGGTGCTGGGGTCGCGCTGGGTGGCGGATCGGGCCGATCCGAGGATGCGCGACGCGGCCTTGGCGGCGCTGGGCCGGATTTCGGCGGTGCTGCCGTCGGATCTGCGCGAGGAGATGGACACCTCGGCCCTGCTGGTCGTGCCGGGCGCGCCTTTCCCTGTCGATGCGGTCGATCCGGCCCTGCTGCGAAAGGCCATCCGCACGGAGCGGCGGCTGAGACTGTGTTATCGCGACGAGGCGGGGACGGCGTCGGAACGGCTGGTCTGGCCCTTCGCCCTGGCCTTCTTCGACCGGGTGCGCCTGCTGATCGCCTGGTGCGAACTGCGCGACGACTTCCGCAGTTTCCGCACCGACCGGATCGTGGAGGCCGAGGTGATGGAGGCGCGCTATCCCGCGCGACGGCAGGTGCTGATGAAGCGCTGGAAAGAGGCGCATGATCGCGCCCACGTGCGGCGTGATGCTGACGGAAACTGGCAGTAGGCATCGCTAATCTGTTCTCTGTCGAAACAAGGGACAGGGCGATGGGCGAGATCGAGGACATTCTGCTGACCGTGGCCGACCCGGAGGTCAGCGCGCGATTCTACGCCGGTCTGCTGGGCTGCCGGCCGGTGGTGGCGCGGGCG
This sequence comes from Brevundimonas sp., assembly GCF_032017145.1. Classification (GTDB taxonomy): domain Bacteria; phylum Pseudomonadota; class Alphaproteobacteria; order Caulobacterales; family Caulobacteraceae; genus Brevundimonas. The sequence continues at coordinate 8,951 of NZ_DALZQC010000037.1, read as the reverse complement.
GACCGGGCGCTGTTCAAGCTGAGTTCGGGGCGTGCGCTGGGCCTGATGCGGCGCTGCGGAGAGGGCGGTTCGGTCTGCGAGATCGAGTTCCCGATGGACGGTGCGGCGGCGGTCGATCAGGCCCATATCGACTGGTGGGATCGCGGCGCGCGCATACTGACGCCGCCTCATGATCTGGGACGTGGTCGCAGCTTCGTCGCCGGCGACCCGGACGGTCATCGTCTGCGGGTGTACGCGGCGGCCTGAGGCGTCAGGCCTCCGCGTCCAGGCGATAGCCGACGCCCCGCACATTGGTCAGCAGGCCGGCGGCGTCGGCGCCTTCCAGCTTGCGTCGCAGGTGGCTGACGTGGCTGTCGATGGTGCGTTCCAGGACCGCCTGATTGTCGAAACAGGCCTGCATGATCTCGCTTCGGCTGAAGACGCGAAGCGGCGTGCGGGCCATGTGCGCCAGGATTCGGAACTCGGTCAGGGTCAGGTCCAGCCGGCGCCGCCCCCCTGTGTTCAGCACCGCCGCCATATAGTTCTCCAACTGGACCTCCAGCGGGCCGACACGCAGCACCTTGGCGTTTCGTCCTCCGGTCGCGCGACGCAGGATGGATTGCACGCGGGCGGCCACCTCGACCGGATCGGCGGGGCGGGTCAGATGGTCGTCGGCGCCGATGCGCAGCGCCTGCAGCCGATGATGAGGCCGGTCCTGTTCGCCGATCATGACGACCGGCGTGTCGCCGCGTCGCCGCAACTCGCCCAACACGTCCCAGCCGTCGCGCACGGGCAGGGCGACGGACAGCAGCACCAGGTCGGGCTTCAGGGCGGCGTGCAACTCTACGGCCTGTTGCCCATCCTGGGCGACGACGGTGCGAAGGCCCTCGCGACGCAGGGCCGCGTCCAGCGTCTCGACGCTTTCGCGGTCGTCATCGGCGATCAGGATCAAGCTGCTCATGGCGTCTCCGTCGCCGCCATGACCGGCGTTCACGCCGAAATCCAGCAAAACCGGACGCCTTCGGACAAGTTTCATGGCGCCGTCGCAAAGGCTTCACGCACACGAAGAAAAACCCCCTCCCGCCGAGGCGGAAGGGGGCCAGTCGTCGTTCGGGAGGAACGTCTCAGTAGGAGGCGCGCAGTTCGATGCCGAAGGTGCGCGGATTGTTGAAGTTGCCGTAGTCGCCCAGAGTGTTCCGGTTCGACGGGTCGCGACGATAGACGTAGGTTTCGTCCAGCAGGTTGCGCGACCACAGGGCCACTTCCAGCAGCGGGCCGCCGTCACGGGTGGTGATGTCGGCGATGGCGACGCGGGCGTTCACCACGAAGGACGAGTCGTTCTTGATCTCGAACTGTTCGAAGCTGTGGTTGGCGTCGGCGTAGTTGGCGTCGACGTGGGCCTTCAGGGTCGCGCCCATGAAGGGCGAGTTCCAGTCGGCCGCGAAGCTGGCGGCGTTTTCCGGCGTGTAGGCGATAAAGACCTTCTGGGTCTGGCCGTTGAAGGGGTTCACCGTGTCCGGCACCTTGGCGTCGGTGTAGGCGTAGGAGGCCGACAGGGTCAGGTTGTCGGTCGCGCGGAACTGACCTTCCAGCTCCAGACCACGGATTTTAGTGGTGCCGGGGGCGTTGATGGTCTCCAGCGTGTTGCGGGTCGACGCGCCTTGAACGGTGACCAGGCTGAAGTCGATCTGGCTGTCGGTGCGGTTCATCGCATAGATGGCCGCGTTCAGGCGGACGCGACGGTCGAACAGGTCGCTCTTCAGACCCAGTTCATAGGCTTTCACCTCTTCGGGATCGAACGAACGATAGGTCAGCGAGCGCGAGGAGGCGCCACCTGCGCGATAGCCGGTCGAATATTTGCCGTAGAGGTTGATGCTGTCGGTGACGTCATAGGCCAGGGTGACCAGCGGGTCGAAGCGATCGACCTTGGAGTTGAACCGCAGCACGCCCTTCACGCCATTGACGATCGGCAGGTCATTGTTGACCAGCTCCAGCACGCCGTCCTTGTCGTCCCAGGTGTAGCGGCCGCCGACCGTCAGGTGCAGGGCGTCCATGCTGGCCGGGGTCCAGGTGGCCTGACCGTAGATGGCCTTGGATTCCGAATGGGCGGTCGACTTGCGGTCCATCGAGCGGAAGCCGCGGATGGTCGGGGTCGGGTCCAGAATGGTGTAGCCCGTGCCGTCGGCGTTCCACTGGTTCGTCGAAGGCGTCGAGGCGTCGTCGGACACCGTTTCCTTGAAATAGAAGACGCCGCCGACATAGTCGATGCTGTCGCCCAGCGAACCGACGGCCTGCAGTTCCTGGCTGAACTGGTGCTGCCAGAAGCCGGCCAGCGAATAACGGCTGAACTTGCCGTTCGGGCCGACGACGGGCGGGCGGTGCGCGCCGGCGATGTTGTCGTACTGTTCGACGTCCAGATCGCGGTAGGCCGTGATCGAGCGGATTTCCAGGGCGTCGGTCGGGCGATACGACATGTGCAGATCGACGCCGCGCGTGTCGTCGACGCTCCACTGCTGGGGCACGCCGATGTCGGCCTGCGTCATGCGCTTGGAGCCTTCGACCTGAACCAGGGGTGACAGGCCGCGGATGCTGCCGGACGGCACCGAGGCCGAGGTGAACGGCACCACGGTCAGGCCGTTCGGGTTGAAGTTCAGCAGTTGGCTGTAGAACGGGGTGTTCTTGTCCTTGCCGATGTCGGCGGCCAGGTCGGCGGTGAAGTTCTCGCTGGGCGTCCAGCGCGTCTGGAAGCGCAGACCGCGACGGTCGTATTGGCCAAAGCCCGTCTCGCCCGGCAGGATGTTCTCGGTCACCGGACCCTGGACCTGCAGCACGCCGTCCACCTTGAAGGCGAAGTCGCCGATGGCGGGGAAGTCGACGTGCAGTTCGGAGTTGTAGGATTCCAGATTGCCGACGCCGGCGATGGCGCGCATGCCGAAGACGCCCGTGGGCTTCTTGGTGACCAGCGACAGGGCGCCGCCTTCGGTGTTGCGGCCGAACAGGGTGCCTTGCGGACCCTTCAGCACTTCGACGCGCTCGATGTCGAGCAGGGCGGAGGCCAGGCCGTGCTGGCGAGCCAGATAGACGCCGTCGACATAGACGCCGACGCCCTGCTCGCGGGCGGGCTGGTTGGCGTCGTTCGGCACGATGCCGCGAATGCCGATGGTCAGGGCCGACTGACGGGCCTCGAAGGTGGCGACGCGCAGCGACGGCACCGCGCCGTCGGCCAGGTCCATCAGGCTCTGGACGTGACGGTTCTGAAGCGCCTCGGAGTTCACCACCGAGATGGAGATGGGCGTATCCTGCAGATTGGTTTCGCGCTTGGTGGCGGTCACGACGATGTCGTCCAGACCCACGGGCGCATTGGCGACGGGCGCCGGAGCGGTTTGGGCCAGAGCGGTGACGGGCGCGGCGAGAAGCGCGGTCCCCAGCATCAGCTGAAGGCGCAGTTTGGTTTGACGGTGCATTTATATCCCCTGCTTAGTCGAGCCGGGGATTACGCCGCCTTTGCGATGTGCAGTTCACAGGCGCGCGACACTGAGATGCAGGTTTGATGTCTGGCGCTGAGCCCGATGTCCGACAAAAATCCAATCAGCCTCCACGCAGTCTCCACAATTCTCATGGCTGAAGCCTGGTTGCAGATGAGAATGGAGTCTCAGGCGGCCGCCGTCGTGTCGCGGATGAAGCCGCCGCCCAGAACCCTGTCGGGGTCGGCGGGGTCGTAAAGCGCGCAGGCCTGACCCGGCGCGACGCCTTCTTCGCCCTGATCGAACGCGACCGAAATCGCGCCGTCGATCAAGGTCAGACGGGCAGGAGAGGGCTGGCGCGTCGAACGCACGCGGGCCAGGACGGGGATGCCGGCCTTGGCCGCCTCGCGGATCGTGGCCGCGTCGCCCAGCCAGTTGGTTTCTTCCAGCGTCAGGGACGCGGTCAGTAGCGCTTCGCGTGGTCCCACCACGACGCGGCGGGTTTCGGGCTCCAGCCTGGTCACGAACAGCGGCTCGCCCACGGCGACGTTCAGACCCCGCCGTTGACCGATGGTGTAGTCGGTGATGCCCGAATGCCGGCCCAGCACGCGGCCATCCATATGCACGATCTCGCCGGCCTCGCGTCCTTGCGGCCGCAAACGGTCGATCAGGGTGCGATAGTCGCCCGAAGGCACGAAACAGATGTCCTGGCTGTCCGGCTTGGCGGCGATCTTCAGACCCAGTTCGGCGGCGACGCCGCGCACCTGAGGCTTCTCCAGATCGGCCAGGGGGAAGCGCAGATAGTCGAGCTGGTCCTGGGTCGTGGCGAACAGAAAGTAGGATTGATCGCGCGAATGGTCGATCGCCTTGCGCATCTGCGAGCGGTTGCCGGCGACGGCGCGGCGGACATAGTGGCCGGTCGCCATGGCTTCGGCGCCCAGGTCGCGGGCCACGTCCAGCAGGTCGCGGAACTTGACCGTCTGATTGCAGCGGATGCAGGGGACCGGCGTTTGGCCCTTCAGATAGCTGTCGGCGAACTGGTCGATCACCGCGTCCTTGAACCGGCTTTCATAGTCCAGGACATAATGCGGAATGCCGATCATGTCGGCGGCCAGACGCGCGTCGTGAATATCCTGGCCCGCGCAGCATGCGCCCTTCTTCTTCAACGCCGCGCCGTGGTCGTAAAGTTGCAGCGTGACGCCGACGACATCGTATCCGGCCTTATGAAGCAGGGCTGCGACGACGGTGGAGTCCACGCCGCCCGACATCGCCGCCACCACGCGCGCCCCGACCGGCAGGCCGACCGCCGCCCGCGCGCTCTCGACCGCCGCATCCATGTCGGTACGGGCGATGTCGGGAACGGGGCAGAAATCTTCGACCAATGTCATTGCGGCCATTTAGTGCGGAACCGGCGCGATTTCGAGGCCCGCAAACGAAAAGGGCCGCACCCGTCGCCGGATGCGGCCCTTCTTCGTCTTCGGGGAAACCCTCAGGAGCGGTAGGTCTGGATGCGCGTGGTGCGCAGACCCTGCATGCCCCATTTGTCGATCGCCTTTTGCCAGGCCAGGAACTCTTCCGCCGTCAGGCGATACTTCGCCAGGGCGTCGTCCAGGCTGATCAGGCCGCCGCGAACGGCGGCGACGACCTCGGCCTTGCGGCGGATGACCCAGCGGTCCGTATTGGACGGCGGCAGGTCGTTCAGGGTCAGGGGCGTGCCAGTCGGTCCGACCACGTATTGTTCGCCTTTGCTATTAAGGCGTCGCTCTTGCAACATGGTCCTATGCCTCTTTCACCAACACCGTAGTGTCATGAAAATAGGCGACCTCGCCTAAGGTCCGTTTAAGCGTCGTGGTGAAGGAACGGATAAAATCCCTCCCTCCACGAACGACTCCGTAAACCTTGCTTTCGCGACGATTCATCGAAACTAACGCTTACTTACTCGCCGATCAGCGTTTGATGTTGATCAGCTCGGCCAGCATTTCATCGGCCGTGGTGATGATTTTGGACGAGGCGGAATAGGCCCGCTGGGTGGTGATCAGGCCGGTGAATTCCGCCGACAGATCGACGGTGGAGGACTCCAGCTGCTGGGACGCGATCGAGCCCGCGCCCCCTGTCCCCGCCGTTTTCAGGTTGAACGTGCCGGACTGCAGGCTGACGGCGTAGGCGTTGCCCGACACCTCCTTCAGGCTATCGGGGCTGGGGAAGGTGGCGACGGCGACCTGGGCGATGCGACGCATCACGCCATTGTCGAAGATGGCGGTGACGAAGCCGCTCTCGTCGATGGCGATCTTGCTGAGATTGCCGAAGGCGGTGCCGTTGGTGATGGTCGATTGAACCACCGAGGCGGTGTTCAACTGGCTGAGGCCGCCGGCGGAGGTGTTGAGGTCCAGGTTGACGATCTGGTCGGCGATGCCCAGGCCGTCGGCCCATTTTATCTTGCCGTTGTCGGTCGGATCATTGGGGTCGATGGTGTTGTTGGGGTCCGACTTCAGGAAGGACAGGCTGGCGCTCGACGGATCGTCGAACAGGCCCTTGCCCGTCGGCCAGGACTTCATCGTATCGACGTCCAGGCGCCCGGACGGGGTGAAGGCGATCAGCCCGGTCTTGATCTGGCCGTTGGAATAGGGCGCGCCGGTCACGACGTCGCTGGCGGGAACCGACACGATTTCGGCGTACCACTGGTTCGGCTGTTCGCTCTTCAGGAAACGGATTTCCAGATTGCGTTGGCCGCCCTTGGAGTCCGAAACCGGGATGTTCATCTTGAAGTCCGGCTTCACGCCCGCCGGGCTGTCGTCGTCGGCGTCGTACATCGCCATCGAGTTGACCGAGGGATCGTATTTCGTCTTGGCGATCCCGTTCGTGGTCAGGCCCAGGTCCGACAGGTTCAAGGTAAAGGGCGTGCCGGCCGTCCCCGCGCTGGTCGAGGTGATGGTCATCTGGGTGGCGGTGCTGGTCGCGGAACCATTGGCGCTGTTGGCGTTGTCCGGCGCAAAGCCGGTCAGGGCGCCGCTGGCGTCATAGGTCGCCGTTCCGGTGATCTTGGTGATGCCGGTCTTGATCGTCACCGCATAGTTGTTCGCGTCGATCCGTGAATAGCTGACGGCGACATCGTGCTTGGCGGGGCTGGGCGTGGTGGTGTCCTCCACCCCTTTGTAGGACTGGGCCGCCGCCGCGCTGGACACGCCCTGGGTCGAGCGCAGATTGGCGTTGATCTGGACACGGGTCGTGGGTTCGGCCGTACCGCCGACCGAGCCGATGTTGATCGAACGCAGACGCGACAGGTCCGACGGATCGGTCGCGATGTCGCCGTTGGCGTCAACGGGCCATCCCTGCAGATACAGGCCCGCGCTGTTCTTCAGATAGCCCAGCTTGTCGACGCGGAAGGCCCCGGCGCGAGTGAACAGGCGCGTGTCCGTGGCGGCGTTGCCTTCGGGCTGGGTGGTGGTGACGAAGAAGCCCTGACCGTTGACCGACAGGTCGGTGTTCTCGGTCGTGCGTTGCATCTGACCTTCCTGGCTGATGAAAGACCGGGTATTGGCCGCGACGCCGCCGGCGGAAAAGCCGCTGCCCGTCTTGGTCTGGCTGTTGACCAGGGTCTGGAACTCGCCCGCCGTGCGCTTGTAGCCCACGGTGTTCACATTGGCGATGTTCTGGGAAATGGCCGCCAGGGCGGCGGAGTTGGCGGCGAGACCGGACACGCCGGCCAGCATGGCGCTGTTGAGGCTCATGGAAGAACGCTCCTTACAAGGAAATCATCGGGAAGGCGGCGAAGCGCATCATGCGGCCGCCTCCTCGGTGGTGACTTTCGGATTCTCCGTATCGTCATTGTTGGCTTGAGCCGTGACCTCGTTCAGCGAGATCACGGTCGAGAGGGGCAGGATCGACTTGCCGATCACCAGATAGGGCGCGCCGTTGTACATCTCGACGCCGGTCACGCGGCCCTGGATCAGGGCCTGACTGTCGATGGAGGCCCCGGAGAAGTCGGTCGCGGCGACCTTCAGCGTATAGACGCCGCCGTCCTGGGCGGCGCTTCCGTCCTTCATCTTGCCGTCCCAGTTGAACGTGTGCAGGCCGGCCGACGTGTTGGGCGCGGCGCCTTCCCAGACCACGGCGCCCTTGCTGTCCACGACCTGCAGCGTGGCCTTTTCGGCGTCCTTGCCCAGTTCATAGGCCCAGGTCGCCTTGCCGTCGTTGAACTCGGTCGCGGTCCAGGCGGCGGTGACCTGTTTGCCGATGTAGTTGGAGGCATTGTCCAGACCGCCGGCCGACTGGGCCTTCAACAGGCTGGTCAGCAGGTCGTTGGTCAGCAGTTGCTGCTCCACCCCGGCCATCTGGGTCAGTTGCGCGGTGAACTGGTTGGAATCCAGCGGCGACAGCGGATCCTGGTTCTTCATCTGCGTGGTCAGCAGGGTCAGGAAGGTCTCGAAGTTCGAGGCTAGCGCAGTCGTGCCGCTGGTGATGCGGCCGGCGGCGGCGCTGGTGGATACGGCGTCGACCATGGTGTCAGACCTTCAGATCGACGCGATCGAGCGCCAGGGAGTTGTTGGTCCAGGCGCCGGGCGCCGGAAGAACGGGCATATCGGCCTGGGCCGCCAGGCGGCCGCCGCCTGCGAACAGGGCGTTGCGCTGCTGCTGACGCTCGAAGGCGCCGCCGCCGGCCGATGGATCGCGCTGTGAGAAGTCCAGCGCATCCTCGGCCATCTGAAATCCGGCGGCCTCGAGTTGTCGGCGCAGTTCGTCGGCGCGGCCGCGCAGGTCGGCGGCGGCGGCGGGATTGTCGAAGGCCAGGCGGGCGGACAACTGCCCGTCCTTGCCGATCTCTAGACTGACATCGACGCGGCCCAGGTCTTCAGGCGTCAGCACCATGTCGAACCGGGTGGATCGACCGTCCAGCCTGCGCGCGATCTGGGCTGCGAGATGAGTGGTGGTCTCCACTGTCGCGCGCGACAGGGTGGACAGGGCCGGGTGGTCGGCGGTCGTCGCCGATGGGCTGCGCGCCGTGTCGCTGCCGGCGGCGGTCGGGATCGCATTGTCGGCGCTTTCAGGCACGGCGCTTGCGGGGGGCGCCGCATCTTCGGGCGCGGCCTTGGCGTCGGCGGCGGAGGACGACAGGGGCGCGGCGGCAGTCGTTTCGGCCGGAGTCTTGGTCGCGATGCCGGTCGAGGCCGGCGTTGTGGACGCCTCGGTGAGCACAGGTTCGACGCGTTCGCCTGCGTCGTGGCGGCTGGCGCGAAGCGGCGTCGGTGCGTCCGTCCTGATCAGCCCAGGCGCATCGTCTGGCTTGGCGTCCGTTTCAACGTCGCCGATCAGAGCGGCCGTCACCGCAGCGGTCACATCGGGCGTCATCGCGGCAGGCTTGGGCGTGGTGGTCGCGACTGCGATCTGGACCTGAACCCGCGCGTCCTCCATCAGCTTGGCGATGGCTGCCTTGATCGCGTCGTCCGCCTTGGAAGGTTGACCTATAGCGGGCGTTTGAACTCGGGCCACGGATGGGGCAGGGGCAGGGGC
>NZ_DALZQC010000036.1:0-27877 GCF_032017145.1 Brevundimonas sp. | reverse complement strand
CCCGGCGCGCGCGTGGCGCCCGACACGCCGTCGGCCGGCAGGCTCATGGCCCGGCCGCCCTTGCGCCACCAGGTGCGCAGATCCTTCAGCCAGTCCTTGCCGTCGCCCTCGTTGTTGCGGGTCTGCTGATACCAGACGGCCAGGGTCCGCTCGGTCGACTGATCCGGCTTCTCGATCCAGACGGCCACATAGGGGCGGTGATAGGAGGCGGTGTTCAGCCGGGGGATTTCGACCGAGACCGTCAGGTCGGCGGCCATGGCGGGCGCAGCGGCGGCGGCGAGGCCGACGGTGGTGATGACGACGGGGAGAAGGCGCATCGGAATACTCGTCAGTGAATGAAGATCAGGGCGATGACGACAGGGATCAACAGGCCCAGCGCCGCCAGCGGCCAGGTGGAAGGTCGGCCCTTGGCGTGGAGGATCATCAGGCCCAGGCCCGTGACCGCGAAGATGACGCAGGCCGCCGCGAACACGTCGATGAACCAGAACCAGACCACCCCGGCGTTGCGGCCCTTGTGCAGGTCGTTGAGGTAGGCGATCCAGCCGCGCGTGGTCTTTTCGTGCAGCGTCTCGCCCGTCGAACGGTCGATGGTGACCCATCCGTCGCCGCCGGGAATGGCCAGGGCGACATAGACCTCTTCCGGCGTGGTTTCGGTCGGCTTGCCCGCGATCTCGACCTTCAACGCCTCGGACGCCCAGCGCGCGACCGCATCCGGCAGGGGCTGTGTCGTTTCCTCGGGAAAAGTGGTCAGGCGCTGCAGCAGCGGGGCCGGCAGGGTCGCGGTCTGTTCGACCGTCACCGGCGTTCCGGGGATGGAGGCCGCATGGTTCAGCGTGATGCCGGTGACCGCGAACAGGATCATGCCCACCAGGCTGACCGCCGCCGAAATCCAGTGCCAGCTATGAAGTTGTTTCAGCCAGAACGACCGCGCGCCGTTCAGCGCCGCCTTGGGCTTGGGCCCCTTGGCTTCGGGTTCGGCCTGACGCTGTGCGGCGAGTTCGGTCACGCGCTCGCTGTGCCATTGTTGCGAGCGGGTTGCAATAGCGTTCAGCGCCCCGTCGCCGCGACGACCGTCACACCTCGGCCCAGCGCCGCAGCAGATTGTGATAGACGCCGGTCAGTTCGATCACCGCCTGATCCTTGGGCCCCTTCTCCAGCCCGACCCGCTGGGTCGCCACGTCCAGGCGAAACAGCATCTCGCGATCGCCGTCGTCGCGGATCAGGCTCTGCATCCACATGAAGGAGGACACCCGCGCGCCCCGCGTCACCGGCATGACCCGATGAAGGCTCTTGGACGGATAGAGCACCAGATCGCCGGCCGGCAGCTTGATCGACTGCGATCCGTACATCTCCTCAACGATCAGTTCGCCGCCGTCGTAATCCTCCGGCTCGGACAGGAAAAGGGTCGCCGACAGGTCGCTGCGGATGCGGGCGCCTCCGCCGTCGCGCGACTGGCGGATGGCGTTGTCGACATGCAGGCCGAACTCGCCCCCGCCCTCGTAACGGTTGAACAGCGGCGGAAAGATCGTGTGCGGCAGGGCCGCCGCCACGAACATCGGATTGGCGTTCAGCGCCTGGACGATCAGGGCCGACACCTCTTTCGCCACGTCCGAGTCCTCGGGAAGTTGCCGGTTGCGCTTGGCCGTGGCGGACTGGTGGCCCGAGGTCATGTTGCCGTCCGCCCACGGGCCCGCGTCCAGCCGCTCGCGCAGCGCCTTCACTTCGGCCTTGGAGAAGACTTCGGGAATCTGGAGCAGCACGGACGGCCTCGCTCTCGCAAAAAAGAAGACGGCCCCGCCGGAAGGACGGGGCCGTCAGGATAGACCGGGGGAAGCGGCCTTTAGAAGCGCATGTTCAGCGTCAGAGTGGCCGCACGACCCGGCGCGGGATCGGCGTGATGAACGCCGTTGGTGCGCATGATATAGTGCTCGTCGCCTGCGTTCTTGACGTTTAGACGCAAGGACGCCGTATCGGTCAGATCATAGGCGGCGTAAGCGTCCACGCGCGTATATTCCGGCGCATAGATGCGGTTGGACCCTCCACCTGCGCCGCCCTGGTTGCCGCCGTTGGAACGCGACACATAGTAGACGCCGCCACCCACGGTCAGGCGCGGCAGGACCCGATAGGTGGTGAACAGGCTGGCCGAATGCCTTGGCGTATTGGCCAGAGACTCACCGACGTTCACGTTGTTCACGGCGCCCCGGACAAGTTCGGAGTCCATATAGGTATAGCCGCCGAACACCTGCCATTCAGGGGTTATATTGCCTGAGACGCTAAGCTCGACACCCTTGACCTCGACCTCGCCGACCTGGGCGTAGGTCGCGGGCGGCCCGGAATCGACCAACAGTTGAGCGTTCTTTCTGGTGAGGCGATAGGCGGCCAGACCGACGGAGAGACGTTCGTCGAACAAATTGGCCTTGGCGCCGACCTCATAGGTCTCGGTGTCCTCGGGCTCCAGAATTTCGTTCGCCAGATTGCCGGTCCCCTGTCCCGTGCCGGCCGCGTTCTGGTCTCCGCCCGAGAGCAGCGGCGGCGTCGAGGCGGTGGCGTAGGAAACGTAGAGGCTGGAATAGTCGGTCGGCTTGAACACCAGGCCGGCCTGATAGTTGACGAAATCACATTTCCGCTTGGGCAGTTGGACGACGCCCGGCGTTCCGGTCGGCGTGACGGGAATCAACGGGTTGATGGTCCAGACGCCATTGGTCTGGGTCGAGCTGATGTTCACGCCTTGCGTTTGATAGCTGTCCCAACGGACGCCGAGATTCAGCAGGATGCGGTCGGTCAGCGAGATGCTGTCGAAGGCGTAGAGGCCGGCGGTTTCCGTCGTCGAGCGGCTGGGCGCGCTACGGTTCACCACGCCCGTCCAGGCATCGCTGGGGTTCGGATCATAGACCGGCGTGCAGTCGAAGCCGGTCAGAGGCGCGGGGCAGGCCGTGCCCGAGGTCGTGAAGGTCGAATAGCTGGCGTTGCGATTGACCTCGCGCGTCAACTCCAGGCCCAGGTCATAGCTGTGCTTGACGCTTCCGGTGGAAATCTTGCCGTACACGTCGGTCACGTTGGCCAGCGTCTGCGCCGGATTCCACCGGGTCTTGGTGCCGCGCTTCATCCACCAGACGCCGCCGATCAACTGGGCCGATCCGCCGTCGCCGGGGTTGGTGACGATGTAGTCGTTCAGCGTATTGGACAGACGGCTGACGTTGCGGATCGTCAAGGCTTCGCTGAACCGATGAGTCCAATCGAAAGTGAAGGTGTCCACCGTATTGTTCAGATAGTCGCGCGCCTTCAGGCCATAGAAGGCGTCGCGGCTGACGTTCAGCACGCCGGATGCGTCCGGTCGGGGTGCGTTGGCGCCCCCCAGCTTGGTATACAGCGGGATGCCGTAGTCGGGCATCTGATTGCTGTCGAGGTGGTAGTAGCTGGCGATGATCGTGCTGTCGGCGCCCAGGCCGACGGCGAACGATGCGGCCACACCCCATTTGTCATAGTCCACGGCGTCGCGGCCCGCGACGTCGCCTTGCGCCCCCATCAGATTGATGCGCAGCGCCGCCGTGCCGCCCAGCGGCATGTTGGAATCGATCGTTCCGCGCAGATAGTCGTCGGTTCCGACGCCGGCCGACACGCTGGTGAACGGGGTCAGCTTGGGCGACTTGGAGGCCAGATTGATGCTGCCGCCGCCCGAACCGCGTCCCGAATAGACCGAATCCGCCCCCTTGATGATCTCGACCTGCTCTAGGTTGAAGACTTCCCGCTGCTGGCCGCCGGCGTCACGGACGCCGTCCACGAAGATGTTGTTGCCCGACGACTGCCCCCGAATGACCGGACGGTCGGCCAGCGGCTGCCCGCCCTCTCCGGCGCCAAAGGTGATGCCGGGCGAGTTGCGAAGAATATCCTGCAGCGAATCCGCGCCGGTCTGTTCGATGACGGCTTGCGGAATGATGATGACCGATCGCGGCGTATCCACCAGGGGCGCGACGAACTCCGGGCTGACCGGCGCCGGTTTCCGAACCTGACCGTTGACGTCGATGGTCCCCAGATTGGCGGGCTGTTGCTGATCGGCAGTGGCGATCACGCTATCGGCAGCGTCGGCGGTTTCGGCGAAAGCGGGCGCCGAGACCAGCATTCCGGCGGCGCTGGAGGCGAACAGGAGCGCACGGAGAGAGGCGGCGCGGGAGTCGGACATTGTCTTGCGACCTTTTTGGTCTGATTTTGCGATGCGGTCGCAATAACCAGCTTCAAAATGTCGCACAAGCGAATTGCGAACAAATCGCAGTCTTAATCAGCCCACGACGCTCATGGTCCGCGCCGGCGGGGCCTCCTCCAGATCCAGCCAGGTTGGGTCGGGCATGGCCCGATGCGCGGCGGCCAAGGCTTCGGACCACCGGCGGCCGAGATCGCGAAAATAGGGATCTTCGGCCTCGATGCGGCGGGCCATGCCGTTCAACCGGTCGCGCGGCATGACGATCAGGTCCAGCGGCGGACCGACGGCGATATTCGAACGGATGGTGGAATCGAACGAGATCAGCCCCAGTTTCACCGCCTCGGACAGCGGAGTGGACGTATGCAGGGCGCGGTCCAGGATTGGCTTGCCGTACTTCAACTCCCCGATCTGCAGATAGGGGGTATCCTGCCCGCATTCGATGAAATTGCCCTGACCATAGATCAGATACAGCCCCATCTTGCCGCCGGCGATCTGGCCGCCCAGCAGCATGGAGGCGTTGACGTTCAACGCATCGGCGGTCGGCGTCGGCGGGGTGTTGATGCTGGCCCGCACGCTGGCCATCGCATGGCCCAGGATCTGCGCGGCGCGAAACAGGGTGGGGGCGGTCTGAAGCGTCTCCGGCGCGGTGGAGTCCGGCAACCGGACCCCGGCGGCCGTCATGGCCAGCGCCGTCTGGGTGACCGACAGATTGCCCGCCGTCGCCACCGCCAGGATACGCTCGCCCGACGACTGATAGATGTGCAGCTTGCGATAGGACGAGATGTTGTCCACGCCCGCATTGGTGCGGGTGTCGGCGATCATCGCCAACCCCTCGTCCACCAGCATACCCACGCAATAGGTCACGTCGCTCTATCCGCTCCCCGCGTTGCGAACCGCACGACGCTAACAGATTCGCGCGTCATGCCTACCGGGCCTCTCCGCCCGACTGCAGTTGTTGTTGGCTCTGTTGCACCGGCCGCACGTTCAGGGCGACCGTAAGCGTCTCCTGACCGCCGCCATAGCTGGTTCCCCGGATCGGCGTGGCGCCGCGCGCGTCCAGGCCCACGGCGACCCGGACATAGTGTTCGGTCGGACAGATGCCGTTGGCCGGATCGAACCCGACCCAGCCCAGGTTCTCGACCCAGGCCTCGGCCCAGGCGTGGGCGGCGTCTTGGTCGTGCTTGCCGTCCCTGCGGCTGAGATGGCCCGAGACATACCGGGCCGGCACGCCCAGGACGCGGGCGGCGGCGATGAAGATCTGGGCGTGATCCTGACAGACGCCGCGCTTCTGGGCGAAGGCTTCGGCGGCGGTGTGGCTGGCCGAGGTGGACCCGACCTCGAACGCCACATCCTGCTTCAGCGCGCTCATCAGGGCGTGCATCCGGCCCAGCGTCGCGCCTTCGGGGATCGAGCGGGCGAAATCGTCGATGGCCGCATCCGGCCTGGTCATCGGCGTCTCGCGCAGGAAGACGATGGGCGACAGCCGTTCGGCCTGCCCCTTCACCACGCCGCCCGTATCGACGGTCGCCACCTCGCCGGTGACGCGGATGGTCAGGGCGTCGGCCGGCCGCTCGGTATAGAGGCTGTGAACGATATTGCCGAAGGCGTCCTCGCTGCGCCGCAGCCGGGCGTCGACGTCGGTCTCGATACGCCAGTCGCCCACCTGCTGGCTCTCGCACGACTTGGGCGTCAGACGCAGCATCTGCACGATGAAGCGCGCCGGGCGGGCGTAGGCGTAGCGGGTGGCGTGGTCGATCCGGATCCGCATGGGTTCAGACCAGATACTGTTCGTGGACGGCGGCAGCCAAGGCGTTGTTCTCGTTCAGGAAGCCCTGGATGTATTCGTGCAGGCCCGACTGGAAGATGTCCTCGATCTTGGCCTCGTTGAACTGACCCAGGCGGTTGGAGGCCAGCCTTTGCGCCGGGCCGCGCCGGCCGTAGTCGGCGGCCAGCTTTTCCAGATAGGACACGATCATCCCCTGACACGACGCCAATGAACGCGGCATCTGGCGGTTCAGCACCAAGAGGTCCGCGACCAGCCACGGCCGCACGCTCTCGCGGTAAACCCAGCGATAGGCGGTCAGGGCCGAGACCTCGCGCAACAGCGTCGTCCACTGGAAATAATCAAGCTGGCCGCCCACCCGTTCGCCGGGCGGCAGCAAGAGGTGGTATTTCACGTCCAGCAGGCGGGCGGTGTTGTCGGCCCGCTCGATGGCCATGCCCAGCCGCAGGAACCAATAGGCGTCGTTCCTTAACATGGTCCGCGACGAGGCGCCCTCGACCGCCAGGGACGTCGACTTCACGAAGTCGAGGAAGTTGGTGAAGTCGTCGCGTTTCGTCGGTTCGCCCAGTTCGTTCAGACCGTTCCAGGCGCCGTTGATCGCCTCCCACAGCTCGATGGTCAGGGCGGTGCGGACAGAGCGGGCGTTGGTCCGCGCCTTGGTGATGCAGGCCTTGATCGAGGTGGAGTTGTCGGAACCGAAGGCCAGATATTCCCGCACCGACTTCTCGGAGGGGGTGCGACCCGATGCGTCGAAGGCGCCCTTCACCCCGGACGAGGCGATGGCGCCCGCCCAGGCCGTGACCGCGGCCTGATCCTTGGCCGGAAGCGCCGCCAGGCGAATGGCGGCTTCCAGAATGCGCGCCAGGAAGTCCGCCCGCTCCATATAGCGGCCGGTCCAGTAGAGACTGTCTGCAGTGCGTGAGAGCATTTAGTTGTCCAGCACCCAGGTGTCCTTGGTTCCGCCGCCCTGGCTGGAGTTGACCACCAGCGATCCCTCCTTCAGCGCCACCCGCGTCAGGCCGCCGGGCGCGACGCGCACCCCCGCGGGGCTGGACAGGACAAAGGGCCTGAGATCGACATGGCGGGGCGACAGGGCGCCGCCGTTCAGCGTCGGCGCCGTCGACAGGCTCAGCGTCGGCTGGGCGATGAAGTCGTCCGGGTCTGCGATCAGCTTGGCGCGGAAGGCCTCGATTTCGGCCCTGGTCGACGTCGGCCCGACCAGCATCCCGTACCCGCCCGATCCGCCGACCTCCTTGACCACCAGTTCGTCCAGCTTGCCCAGCACCTCCTTCAGCGCCTCCGGCTCGCGGCAACGCCAGGTCGGGACGTTCTTCAGGATCGCGTCCTCGCCGGTGAAGAAGCGGATGATCTCGGGCATATAGGTATAGACGGCCTTGTCGTCGGCGACCCCCGTTCCGACCGCATTGGCCAGGGTCACACGCCCGGCGAAATAGGCCGACATCAGTCCCGGAACCCCGACGGTGGAGTTCGGCATGAAGGTCAGGGGGTCGATATAGTCGTCGTCGATGCGGCGATAGATGACGTCGACCCGTTTCGGCCCTTCGGTCGTACGCATGAAGACCGTGTCGTCATTAACGAACAGGTCCGTGCCCTGGACCAGTTCGACCCCCAGCTTGTCGGCCAGGAAGCTGTGCTCGTAATAGGCCGAGTTGAACGGCCCCGGCGTCAGGACGACAATGGTCGGATCGGCCCCCGCACCCGCCGGCGCGGACGCCTGCAGCGAGCGCAACAGCATGTCGGTGTAGATTTCGACCGGCCGCACGGCGTGTTCCGCGAACAGGTCGGGGAACAGCCGCATCATCATCTCGCGGTTCTCCAGCATGTAGGAGACCCCCGACGGCGTGCGGCAGTTGTCTTCGAGAACGTAGAAGCCGTCCTCGCCCGTGCGAACCAGATCGACGCCCGAGATATGGCACCAGACGTCGCCCGGCGGACGGCGGCCCTGCATCTCGGGCCGATAGTGGGGATTGGTCAGGATCAGGTCGGCCGGGACGATGCCCGCCTTGATGCATTCCTGAGCGCCGTAGATGTCCTTCAGGAAGGCGTTGATTGCGGTGACACGCTGCTTCAGCCCCCGTTCCAGCCCGCCCCATTCATCGGCGCCGATGATGCGTGGCACCACGTCGAAGGGGATCAGCCGTTCGTTGGATTCCTCGTCGCCATAGACGGCGAAGGTGACGCCCATCCGCCGGAAGAACAGTTCCGCCTGGCGCGAGCGCGCCTGCAGCAGATCGGACGGCGCATTTTCCAGCCACGCCGCCAGGGTCTTGTAGCTGTCGCGGATCGCACCCGATCCGCCGCCGCTCATTTCGTCGAACGCTCTCGTCATCCGCCCCGCCGAGAATAAACCACAGAGTGAGGGCCTCAGAACGGAAAGCGCAACAGTTTTGTTGCACTGCGGCGACGCCTATTGCGCGGCCACCGCCTTCATCGACACCGCGACGTCCGCCAGCTTGTCCGCATCCACAGACGTTCCCTTGGCGATCAGCTGTTTGCCGGCCATGAACTCGGGCGGGGCGTTGACCGCCTCGACGCAGACGATGCGGTCGCCGGCCAGATGGAACACGGCGAAACTTCCAGCGCCTGCATCGCCGCGCACCACCTGACGATCCGCCTCGAACGGCAGGCCGGCGATCTGCAGCTTGTATTCGTACTGGTCCGACCAGAACCACGGAACCTCGGGCGCCGGCGCCGGCCGTCCCACGATGGCGGCGGCCGCCTGTTTGGCCTGTTCCAGGGCGTTGGGCACGCTCTCCAGCCGATGATGCACGCCGCCGTGGACGGGGATCGGGCGGCGCGTCATGTCGCCGATGGCGAAGATGGCCGGATCGCTGGTCCGCGCCTGATCGTCCACCACCACCCCGTCGTCGCACCGCAGACCCGCCGAACGGGGCAGGCCGTCGCAGGCCAGGGCGCCGACGCCGACCAGCACGGCGTCCGCCGGAACCACCGTTCCATCGGCTAATGTCACGCCGTCCCGCGCCACGGCGACTACCTCGGCCCCCGTCAGGATTTCGACGCCCCGCGCCCGATGCTGTTCGGTGAAAAAGGCCGAAAGCGCCTCGGACGCCACCCGCGCCAGCACGCGCGGCGCCCGTTCGATGACGACGGCCTCGGCCCCCAAGGCGCGGGCGGACGCCGCCGCCTCCAGCCCCACATAGCCGCCGCCGACCACCGCCAGCCGCCTGCCCGGCCCCAGCACCGCCTTCAGCCGTTCGGCGTCCTTCAGGGTGCGAAGCTCCAGCAGATCGGGATGGTCCGCGCCCGGAACCGGCAGTTTGCGCGCCGTCGATCCGGTCGCCAGCACCAGCACCTCATAGGTTTCCGACGATCCGTCATGGAAGGCGACCGTCTTCGCCTCCGGGTGGATGGCCACGGCGACGGTCGATGGTCGGAAGTCGATGTCCTGCTCGGCATAGAAACTGAGAGGCCGCAGCAGCAGGGCCTCCAGATCCGCCTCGCCCTTCAGCCACGCCTTGGACAGCGGCGGACGCTGATACGGCGGCGCATCCTCTTCACCCGCCAGCACGATCGGCCCCTCATGGCCGTACTGCCGAAGAAAGGCCGCGACAGAGCCGCCCGCGTGTCCCGCGCCGATGATCAGAACCTTAGTCATGAAGACGCAGATAGTGCGAGACACACGATCTGTCTCCTCCCTGCGAAGCGGGGAGGTGGCGCGGCGCCCTTTCAGCGCCGTGACGGAGGGGCCCTTCGCCGCATCGCAGGCGCCTGTTGACCGTCAAGAGCCCCTCCACCCCGCTTCGCGCGGTCCCCCTCCCCGCTCCGCAGGGAGGAGACGAACACCCTTGACCGTTCCATTGTTACAGCATAGTGGAACGCGCATGACGACCCCACCCGCCCGCGCAGCCCTTCACGACGCCCTGCTGTCGATGCAGACGCGCGAGGAGATGGACGCCTTTCTGGCCGACCTCTGCACGCCCGCCGAACTGCGCGCCTTCGCCGAGCGCTGGCAGGTCGCGCGCCTGCTGGATGCGGGCGGCAAATCCTATCGCGAGATCGCGGCCGAGGCCCATGCCAGCCCCACCACCGTCGTCCGCGTCGCCCGTTATCTGAAAGACATGCCGCATCAGGGATACCGCATCGCCCTGGACCGGCTGAAAGCCTGAGTATCCGAACATGAGCACTGTCCAGGGTCGGCTCCGCATCGCCGTCCAGAAATCCGGCCGTCTGGCCGACCGCAGCCTCGACCTGATCCGCGACGCGGGCCTGAAATGGGTCAAGGGTCACAACGACCTGCTGTACCGGGTCGAGAATTATCCCATCGACCTGCTGCGCGTCCGCGACGACGACATCCCTACCTTCGTGGCGGACGGGGTCTGCGATCTGGGCATCGTCGGCGAGAATGTGCTGGAGGAAGGCAAGAACGGGGGCGCAAACGCCTCCATCGTCATGCCCCTGGGCTTCGGTCGCTGCACGCTGAAGATCGCCACGCCCCCGACCCTGGCCTATGACGGCCCGGCCTCGCTGGATGGGCTACGCATCGCGACCTCCTATCCCAAGATCCTGCGGAAATATCTGGATGAACGCGGCGTCAAGGCCGATATCGTCGTCATGCGCGGCGCCGTCGAGGTCGCGCCCCGGCTGAAACTGGCCGCCGCCATCTGCGATCTGGTTTCGACCGGCGCGACGCTGGAGGCCAACGGCCTGGGGGCCAAGGATACGGTGTTGGAAAGCCAAGCCGTGTTGATACAGTCCCCCGTCGCCCCCGAGCCCGGCCTCCAGCCCCTGCTGGACAGCGTCATCGAACGGATGGCGGGCGTGGTGTCCTCGCAGGGCGCCAAATACGTCATGCTGAATGCGCCACGCGCCTCACTGGACCAGATCACCGCCATCCTGCCCGGCGCCGGTTCGCCGACCGTCATGCCCCTGATGGGCCGCGACGATGCGGTCGCCGTCCACGCCGTCTGTCAGGAGGCCGTCTTCTGGGAGACGCTGGAGAAGCTGAAGGCCGCCGGGGCCTCGGCCATTCTGGTTCTGCCCATCGAGAAGATGATGTGATGACCGAAACCGCATTCAAGCGCATCGACTGGTCGTCGCTGGACGCCGCCGGAAAGAAGGCGGCGCTGGCCCGTCCGGCCCAGCGTACGGCCGGCGACGTGACCGAGGTGGTCCGCACCATTCTGAACGACGTGCAGATGCGCGGCGGCGCCGCCCTGACCGAATGGTGCCTGAAGCTGGACAAGGCCCCGCCCCGCCGTATCGCCATCACGCCCGAGACCGTCGCCGAGGCGCGCAACGCCCTGCCCCCCGCCGACGTCCGCGCCCTGCGGATGGCCGCCGACAATGTGCGCGTCTTCCACCAGGCGACCAAGCCGGAGGACACCCCCTTCATCGAGACCACGCCCGGCGTGCGCTCGAAGCTGGCGTGGCGGCCCATCGCCTCGGCGGGCCTCTATATTCCCGGCGGTACGGCGCCCCTGTTCTCGTCCCTGCTGATGCTGGCCATCCCGGCCGGGGTGGCGGGCGTGGGCCGGCTGGTCGCCGTGACGCCCCCGAACAAGGGCGGCGGCGTCCACCCCGCCATGATCCTGGCCGCCGCAGAGGCCGGTCTGGACGCCATCTGGCTGATGGGCGGGGCACAGGCCATCGCCGCCCTGACCTTCGGCGTCGAGCTGGAGGACGGGGTCATCCCCGCCTGCGACAAGCTGTTCGGACCCGGCAACGCCTACGTCGCCGAGGCCAAGAAACAGGCGTCCGCACTGCCCGGCGGTCCCGCAGTCGACATGCCCGCCGGCCCGTCCGAGTTGATGGTCATCGTGGATCGCGACGCCGCCCCCGAGATCGCCGCCGCCGACCTGCTCAGCCAGGCCGAACACGACGCCGACGCCCAGGTCCTGCTGGTCTCCACCAGCCGCGCCACCATCGACTACATCCTGACCGAGGTCGAGGTTCAGGTCGCCACCCTGCCGCGCGAAGCCATCGCCCGCGCCTCGTTGCAGGAGGCCCGCGCCATTCTGGTGCGCGATCTGGACGCCGCCGCAGAGGTGGCCAACCTGTACGGCCCCGAACATCTGGCCATTCAGATCGACGATCCCGAGCCGCTGGTCGATTCGATCAATGCTGCAGGCGCGATCTTCGTCGGCCGTTTCGCCGCCGAGACGCTGGGCGACTATGCCGCTGGTCCCAGCCACGTCCTGCCGACCGATGGAGGCGCAAAGACGCTGGGCGGCGTCACCACCGCCAGCTTCATGACCACGATGTCGGTTCAGTTGGTGACAGAGGCCGGCGCCCGCCAACTGGCCCCCATCGCCGCCCGCCTGGCCCGGATGGAGGGTCTGGAAGCTCACGCCCGCGCCGCCGACCTGAGGAGCGAGGGATGAGCCTGATTGCAAATACCCTTCTCCCCTCGGGAGAGAAGGTGGGCCCGAAGGGCTCGGATGAGGGGGCTCCGTCCGCCTCGCTGATGGCGGGAGCGGGTCTGTATCCGGCAGCCCCCTCATCCGTCTCGCTCCGCGAGCCACCTTCTCCTCCGAGGGGAGAAGGAGACCTGTCATGACCCTGCCCGCGCCCTATGCCCCGCTGGTCTCCGGCGGCGACGGCCTGGACCGCTACCCCAGTGACGCCTCGGCGCTGGCGACACGCATGGCCGCCCTCTACGCCACGCCGGTCGAGACGGTTCTGCCCGTCCGCGGCCTGACCCACGGGCTAGAGTTGGCCTGGCGGCTGGCGGCCCGCGACGGCGGCTCGGTCGAGGCCCCAAGGGCCAAACCCTACGACAGCCTCGCCGCCATCTATCCGTCCAAGGGCGAAGCCGCCGTCGTCGTCATCCGCGCGCTGGGCTCGCCCGAGGCCGTCGCCGAAATGGCCGCCCGCGTCGCCCCCGCCCTGCTGGTGGTGGACGAGGGCCTGATCGAGTTCTCCGACAGCGCATCGGCCGTCACTGTCGTCGCCGATCAGCCGAACCTGGTCGTTTTGCGCAGCCTGTCCCTGGCCTATGGCCTGGCCGGCGCGCGGGTCGGCGCCGCGATCGGCCAGCCTCAGACGCTGGCCCGGCTGGCGTCGGTCGTCGAACCCTACGCCCTGCCCGAGCCGCTGGTGCGGCTGGCGCAGCAGGCGCTGGACCCGTCGCGCATGATCGAGACCGCCGAACGCATCGCCTCGGTCCGACGCGAACGCGAGCGGATCGCCCGCGAACTGGGCCGCCTGATGCCGGTCGAACCCGGCGTCGGCCCCATCGTCATGACCCGGCCCGAAGACCCCGCCGCGGCGCTGGCGGGCCTGAAAGCCTATGGCGTCGAGGCCGATCTGTCGGGCGACCGTCTGCGCCTGCCCGTCTCGATCAAGCCCGAGGTCAACGACCGGCTGCTGGCCGCCTTCGGCCTGACGCCCGCCAAGCGCCGCGCATCGCGCGTGGGTCAGGCCGTGCGCGACACCAAGGAGACCCGCATCGTCTGCGCCGTCGATCTGGATGCGCCCGGCCCGATCAGAATTGAAACCGGCGTCGGCTTCTTTGACCATATGCTGGAGCAGATCGCGGCCCACGGCGGCTTTTCGCTGCGGCTGCAATGCGAAGGCGACCTGCACACCGACCCGCACCACACCATCGAGGACAGCGCCATCGCCCTGGGTCAGGCGCTGAAACAGGCGCTGGGCGAACGCAAGGGCATCGCCCGCTATGGCTTCGTCCTGCCGATGGATGAGGCCAACGCAACCGTCTCCATCGACCTGTCGGGTCGGCCCTATCCGCTGTTCGAAGGCACGTTCGAGACGCCCTTCATCGGCGACTATCGCACCGACCTGACCGCCCACGTCTTCCGCTCCCTGGCCGAGGCCATGGGCGCCGCCGTCCACATCAAGGTCACGGGCCAGGACGATCACCACAAGACCGAGGCCGTCTACAAGGCCTTCGGTCGCGCCCTGCGCCAGGCCATCCGCATCGAGGGCGACGCGGTGCCGTCCACAAAAGGTGTTCTGTGACCGAGGTTGCCGTCATCGCCTACGGCGCCGGCAATGTCGCCTCCGTCCAGTTCGCGCTGGAGCGACTGGGCGCGACCGTGCGCCTAACCGACGATCCGGCCGTGATAGCCGAAGCCGAGCGGGTCATCCTGCCCGGCGTCGGGGCGGCGGGTTACGCCATGCGTCGCCTGGCGGAACTGAACCTGATCGAACCCCTGCGCGCCTTTCCGCGCCCCCTGATGGGCGTCTGCCTGGGTCAGCAGTTGCTGTTCGGATCGAGCGACGAGGGCGACAGCGTCGAACTGCTGGGCGTCATCCCCGGCGTGGTGAAACGTCTGGAGCCGTCCGAGCCCCTGCCCGTGCCGCACATGGGCTGGAGCCGCCTGACGCGCGACCGCGACGATCCGCTGCTGGAAGGCGTCGCCGACGGTGCCTACGCCTATTTCGTCCACGGCTTCGTCTGTCCCGACGGGCCGGCGACCCTGGCGCGCGCCGACTATGGCGGGCCGGTCCCGGCCGTGGTGCGCTCCGACAACCGCTGGGGCTGCCAGTTCCACCCCGAACGCTCGGCCGAGGCCGGGGCGGCGATCTTGCGGAACTTCCTGGAGGTCGCCGCGTGAGCCGCATCGTCGCCCCCTCTCCGTCATCCTCGGGCTTGACCCGAGGATCGGACCATCCGCTGCTTGTGCGACGACCGACCCGCACGAACCGATCCACGCCCGATCCTCGGATCAAGCCCGAGGATGACGAACGGAAGCCAAGCCCATGCTGATCTATCCCGCCATCGACCTGAAGGCCGGAGTCTGCGTGCGGCTGATGCACGGCAAGTTCGACCAGGTGACCCAGTATGACGAACAGCCCGCCGCCCGCCTGACCGCCTTCGCGGCCGAGGGCGCGCAGTGGATTCACATCGTCGATCTGGACGGCGCCGAGGCGGGCGAGGCCGTGCAGCACGCCCTGATCGGCGAACTGACCCAGGCCATCGACGTCAAGGTCCAGTCGGGCGGAGGCGTCCGCAGCGCCAACGATGTGGCCAAGCTGCTGGATTCGGGCGTCTCGCGCGTCGTCGTCGGCTCCCTGGCCGTGACCCAGCCCAACGACGTCGCCGCCTGGCTGAAGGGGTTCGGGGTCGAGCGCATCACCCTGGCCCTGGACGTCAAGATCGAGGACGGCGTGCCGGCGCCGGCGCTGAAGGGCTGGACCCAGTCCTCGGGCGTCACCCTGTGGGAGGCGCTGGACCGCTATCCGAAGGGAACGGCCAAACATCTGCTGGTGACGGATGTCGGTCGCGACGGCGCCCTGACCGGGCCGAACCTGGAGCTGCTGGCGGAAATCCGCAGGCGACGTCCCGACCTGGTGCTTCAGGCCTCAGGCGGCGTCTCGTCGCTGGATGACCTCGGCGCCATCAAGGCTCTGGGCTGCAACGGCGCCATCGTCGGCCGCGCACTCTACGAGGGCTGTTTCACCCTGCCCGAAGCCATAGCGGCGGCGGCATGACCGCCCCGTTCGCAAGCATAAGGGCGGTCCAATGACCGCCCGGCGCATCATCCCCTGCCTGGACGTCAAGGACGGGCGGGTGGTCAAGGGCGTGAAGTTCGTCGGCCACACCGACATGGGCGACGCTGCGGAACTGGCCGCCCGCTATCGCGACGCGGGCGCCGACGAACTGGTCTTCTATGACATCACCGCCAGTCCCCAGGGGCGCACGCTGGACTATGGCTGGATCAGGGATATCGCCCGGCTGCTGGACATCCCCTTCTGCGTCGCCGGCGGCATCCGCAGCGTGGATCAGGCGGCCCGCTGCCTGGACCACGGGGCGGACAAGGTGTCGATCAACTCCCCCGCCCTGGAGCGACCCGAACTGATCGCGGAGATGGCCGAACGGCTGGGCGGCCAGTGCGTCGTCGTCGGCGTCGACAGCCGGTTCGAGGACGGCGACTGGGTGGTCCACAAATACACCGGCGACCCCGATGCGCGCCGCCGCGCCGGCAAGCGCACCCTGGACTGGCTGGATCAGGCGCAAGCCCTGGGCGCCGGCGAGATCGTGCTGAACTGCATCGACCAGGACGGGGTGCGTCGGGGCTATGACATCGAACAGCTGTCGGCCGCCCGCGCGCGCCTGAACATCCCCCTGATCGCCTCGGGCGGGGCCGGCGCGCCGGAGCATTTCAGGGACGTGTTCGACCAGGCCGACGTGTCCGGCGCCCTGGCCGCCAGCGTCTTCCACACCGGCGCCATCGCCATACCGGACCTGAAACGATACCTGGCGGGCGAAGGGTTGGAGATGCGGATATGATCCTCCCCCATGGAGCGCAGCGGAACGGGGGAGGGGGACCGCGAAGCGGTGGAGGGGGCGGACCCGCACTCCATTGCGAGACGTTCTGCATCCCGCCCGATTTCGCCCCCTCCACCACGCTGCGCGTGGTCCCCCTCCCCCGCTGCGCGGTGGAGGATCAGGAACAACGACCATGATCGACCCCGACACAATCGACTTCGAAAAAGGGAATGGCCTTGTTCCCGTCGTGGTGCAGGATGCGGCGACGCTCCAGGTCCTGACCCTGGCCTATATGGACCGCGCGGCGCTGGACGAGACCCTGGCGTCGGGTGAAGCCACCTTCTTCTCGCGCTCGCGTGGCGGACGGTGGAGGAAGGGCGAGACCTCCGGTGACCGGCTGCATGTCGTGGGCATCACGCCCGACTGCGACAACGACGCCCTGGTCCTGTCGGTCCGGCCGGTCGGCAACGCCTGCCACCTGAACCGGACCAGCTGTTTCGGCGACCTCGACGCACCCAGCGTGGGCCGCATCGCCCGGCTGGAACAGACCATCGCCCGCCGCGCCGCCGCCGATCCGTCCGAAAGCTGGACCGCCAAACTGATCGCCCAGGGCCCCAAACGCATCGCCCAGAAGGTGGGCGAAGAGGGCGTCGAGACCGCCCTGGCCGGCGTCGCCGGGCCGGACGAGGAACTCGCCAGCGAGGCTGCGGATTTGGTCTATCACCTGCTCGTTCTTCTCCATGCCCGTAACATGGTGTTTCAGGACGTGCTGGATGTGTTGGCCTCACGCGCCGAAGCGGGCAAAGGCCAACCTGCACCTTAACGGCGTCGATCCCACAAAGCGGGATCGCTGAAGGGATACTTCATGGCGGCTCTCATTCTGTTCGGCGGCGGCGGCGATCTGGCGATGCGCATGCTGCTGCCGTCGCTGTATTTCCTCGAGCACGACGGCCTGCTGCCCGACGGGCTGAAGATCATCGGCGCGGCCCGTTCCGAAGAGAGCGCCGACGACTATGTCGCCAAAGTCCACGACGCCGTGAAGGCCAAGGCCGAGGCCGACAAGGCGTGGGACGAGGACAGCTGGTCGCGCATGAAGGCGCGTCTGGATTATCTGGCGGTGGACGCCACCTCGCCCGACAGCCTGAAGCCGCTGAAGGACAAGGTGGGCGACGGCGAGGTCACGTCGTTCCTGGCCGTGTCCCCGTCGCTCTACGCCCGCATCGTCACGGCGATGAAGGCCGCCGGCCTGGCCGAGAAGAACTGCCGCATCGTTCTGGAGAAGCCGGTCGGGCGCGACCTGACGTCCTTCCTGGAAATCGACGACGCCGTGGCCCACGCCTTCAGCGAGAACCAGGTGTTCCGCATCGACCACTATCTGGGCAAGGAGACGGTGCAGAACCTGATCGCCCTGCGGTTCGGCAACACCATCTTCGAGCCTCTGTGGAACAATCTGTCGATCGACCACGTCCAGATCACTATCGGCGAGACCGTGGGGGTCGGCGACCGCTGGCCCTATTACGACGAATACGGCGCCCTGCGGGACATGCTGCAGAACCACATGCTGCAGCTGCTGTGCCTGGTGGCGATGGAGCCGCCCAGCGACCTGGACCCGGACTCGGTGCGAAACGAGAAGGTCAAGGTGCTGCGCTCGCTTCGCCCCATCACCCCCGACGAGGCCGAGCGCGTCACCGTGCGCGGCCAGTATGTGGCCGGGACCAGCGAGGGCAAGCCGGTCAAGGGCTATGACGAGGAGCGGGGCCAGGATTCGGACACCGAGACCTTCGTCGCCATCCGCGCCGACATCGACAACTGGCGCTGGGCCGGTGTGCCCTTCTTCATGCGGACCGGCAAGCGACTGCCGGAGAAGCGCACCGAGATCGTCATCCAGTTCAAGCCGGTGCCCCACTCGATCTTCGACCGCGACGATCGCGGAGAGGTCACGGCGAACCGGATGATCATCGAGCTTCAGCCGGAGGAAGACATCTCCCTGACGGTCATGAACAAACGCCCCGGCCTGGACCGGCGTATGCAGCTTCAGCCGATCAAGATGAGCCTGTCTTGGGGTGTCGACGGCAAGGGCGACGCCCCGCCGCGCCGCCGCATCGCCTATGAGCGCCTTCTGCTGGATGCGATGGCGGGCGATTCCACCCTGTTCGTCCGTCGCGACGAGGCGGAACAGGCCTGGAAATGGGTGGACGAGGTGTCCGAGGCCTGGGCCGAATCCGGCCTTAAGCCCGACGAATATGTCGCCGGGACCTGGGGTCCCGACAGCGCCGACATGCTGATGATGCGGACCGGCCGCGACTGGAACACGACCGATGTCTGAGATTCCTGCAATCGAAACCTTCGCCGGCGTCGATGTCTGGGCCGAGGCCATCGCGGCCCGGCTGAGCGAAACCCTGGCCGTCGCCCTGCGCGACAAGGGCGCGGCCCTGTTTGCAGGCCCGGGCGGTTCGACGCCCGCCCCCGTCTATCGCCGGTTGGCGGCGACCGATCTGGACTGGTCCAGGGTCGGCGTGACCCTGGTGGACGAGCGGTATGTTCCCGAAACCTCGCCGGAGTCCAACGCCCGACTGATCCGCGACGTTTTGTTGCAGGACAAGGCGGCGACGGCGCGCTTCATCCCCCTCTATACGCCCGAAGTCACGGTGGACCGGGCGGCCATGGTGGCCGCCAAGGCCCTGGCGGACGCCGGCGGACGGTTCGATGCGGTCCTGCTCGGCATGGGCGAGGATGGCCACATCTGCTCCATGTTCCCCGAAAGCCCGACGCTGAAGACCCTGCTGACGCCGACGCTGAAACCCACGGTCCTGGGCGTGCCCCACGGCCGCGACGGCATGGCGCCCAGCCTGGAGCGGCTGTCGATCAACCTGCCCTATCTGATGTCGGCCGGTCGCGTGATCCTGGGTCTGAAGGGCGCCGCCAAGCGTCGCGTCTTCGAACAAGAGGCCAAGGGCGATCCGAAGATCCAGCCCATCGCCGCCCTGATCGCCGCCGGCGTTCCCCTTGAAGTTCTGTGGACGGAGGAAGGCTGATATGGCGCTTCATCCCACCGTGGCGGCTGTCACCGCCCGCATCATCGAGAAAAGCCGCGAGACCCGCACCGACTATATCCGTCGCATGGACGCCGCCCGCGACAGCGGGACCGGACGCGCCAAACTGTCCTGCGCCAACTGGGCCCACGCCTTCGCGGGCCAGACCATCGCCGACAAGCTGACGGCGATGGACGGGTCCAAGCCGAACCTGGGCATCGTCACCGCCTATAACGACATGCTGTCGGCCCACCAGCCGTTCGAGCGTTTCCCGGATGTGGTGCGCGCGGCGGTGCGCGAGGTCGGCGCCACCGCCCAGGTCGCCGGCGGCACGCCCGCCATGTGCGATGGGGTCACGCAAGGTCGCCCCGGCATGGAGCTGTCGCTGTTCAGCCGCGACGTCATCGCCATGTCGGCGGGCGTGGCCCTGACTCACGACGCCTTCGACGCCGGTCTGATGCTGGGCGTGTGCGACAAGATCGTGCCCGGCCTGTTCATGGGCGCCCTGGCGTTCGGCCACCTGCCCGTCGTCTTCGCGCCCGCAGGCCCCATGCCGTCGGGCATTCCCAATGCGGAAAAGGCCCGCGTCCGCGCCGAATACGCGCAGAACAAGGTCGATCGCCAGACCCTGCTGGAAAGCGAGATCGGCAGCTATCACTCGCCCGGCACCTGCACCTTCTACGGCACCGCCAACTCCAACCAGATGATGATGGAGCTGGGCGGGCTGCACATGCCCTCCACCGCCTTCGTCCATCCCGACACCGGCCTGCGCGACGCCCTAACGACGGCGGCGGCGAAACGGGCGGTCGAACTGGCCCGCAGCGGCGAGTGCCGCATGGCCGACGTCATCGACGAGAAGGCCATCGTCAACATGATCGTGGCCCTTCTGGCCACCGGCGGCTCGACCAACCACGCCATCCATCTGGTCGCCATGGCGCGGGCGGCGGGGGTGCTGATCGACTGGACCGACATGGACGAACTGTCCTCGGTCACGCCGCTGCTGGCGCGGGTCTATCCCAACGGCTCGGCCGATGTGAACGCCTTCCAGGCCGCCGGCGGCGTGGCCTTCATCGCGCGCGAACTGGCCCAGGCGGGCAATATCCACACCGATGTCACCACCATCATGGGCCAGGGGATCGAGGCCTATTTCCAGGAGCCGTCGATGGTGGACGGCGAACTGGTCTGGCGCGACGGGGTCAGCGAGAGTCTGGATCGCGACATCCTGCGCCCCGCCTCGGACCCGTTCGACCACGAGGGGGGGCTGCGTCTGGTCCAGGGCGACCTGGGCCGCGCGGTCATCAAGATCTCGGCCGTGAAGCCCGAGAACCGAATCGTCGAGGCGCCCGCCGCCGTGTTCGAAACCCAGGAAGACGCGCTGCAGGCCTTCAAGGACGGCAAGCTGTTCCGCGACGTGGTCGTGGTCCTGCGCTTCCAGGGGCCAAAGGCCAACGGCATGCCCGAACTGCACAGCCTGTCGCCCGCCCTGTCGGTCATCCAGGACAAGGGGTTCAAGGTCGCCTTCGTCACCGACGGCCGCATGTCGGGCGCCAGCGGCAAGACGCCCGCCGCCATTCACGTCAGCCCCGAAGCCCTTGCCGGCGGTCCCTTGGCCCATGTGCAGGACGGGGACATCATCCGTCTGGACCCCGAGGCCGGAGTTCTGACCACCGTCGGCGTCGGCGATCTGACCGCCCGACCCGCCGCCAGCCGCACGCCCGCCATCGCCCAGGGTTCGTCCTGGGGCTATGGCCGCGAACTGTTCGGCGCCTTCCGCCACGTCGTCACGACCGCCGAGCAGGGGGCCACCGTCTGTTTCGCCCTGCCTAGCGAGGGTAATGGCCACGACGACACGCCGCCCAATCCCAACTTCGTCGACCGGACCGTGGACGCCTGATCCACCGAACCGAGCGCAGGAAACGCCCAGAATGAATGACAAGACCCTCCTCGTCGGCGACGTCGGCGGCACCAACGCCCGCTTCGCCCTGGCCCGCATGGTGGATGGACAGCCCGTGCTGGACCACCACGACAGCTTCCCGGCGGAAACCTATCCGACCTTCCTGGAAGGCGTCGCCGCCTTCATCGACGGCTGCGAGGTCAAGCCGACCGGCGGCGTCATCGCCGTGGCCGGTCCCGTCACGGACGGCGCCATCGACCTGACCAACTCGCCCTGGCAGGTGTCGGAGAGCGAACTTCAGACCCTGGGTCTGAAGCCGGTCAAGCTGATCAATGATTTCGAGGCCCTGGCCTGGGGCGCGCCCGTGGTGCCGGCGGATCAGTTGGAAAGCCTGGGCGGGCCGGTCGACGGCGATCCCCATTCGACCGTCGCCGTGCTGGGTCCCGGCACCGGCTTCGGCGTCGCGGCCCTGGTGCGCGACGCCCACGGCAAGGAGATGGCCATGCCGTCCGAGGGCGGCCACGCCTGCTTCCCCCCCGGCGATCCGGTCGAGGACGGGATCCTGCGCATCCTGCGCCGCCGCTATGATCGGGTGTCGATCGAACGTCTGATCTGCGGCCCCGGCCTGTTGAACATGCACCGGGCCCTGGCCGAGATCGACGGGCGCGAAACCCATGTCGACGACCCCGCCGAGATCACCAAGACGGCGCTGGAAGACCCCAACAGCCCATGCGGCGCGACCCTGGCCCGCTTCTGCGCCATCCTGGGCGCCGTCGCCGGCGACATCGCCCTGACCACCGGTGCGCGCGGCGGGGTCTATATCGCCGGCGGCATCGTTCCCCGCATCCTGCCCTTCATCAAGGCCAGCCCCTTCCGCCAGCGGTTCGAGCGCAAGGGCCGGTTCAAGGACTATATGTCCGAAATCCCGACCAAGGTGATCATGCACAAGCACGCCGCCCTGCTGGGGGCCGCCCGCGTCGCCTTCGCCGAGGCCGAAGGCTAAGGCGATCACGCAAATCTCACGGCGGCGTGAACCGATCCGCCGCCGTGACGTTTCCTCGTCTCCACAAAGGAGAGGAAACCCAAGATGAAAAAGTTCGCCATCGCCGCCGCTTCGGTCTTCATGCTGGCCGGCGTCGCCGCCTGCGGTGAAAGCGCCGCCGACAAGGCCGCCGAAAAGCAAGCCGACGCCATCGAAGCGACGGGCGAAGCCCGCGCCGACCAACTGGAAGCCCAGGCTGCGACCGCTCCGACCGAAGCCCAGAAGGACGCCCTGAACGCCCAGGCCGATCAGGTCGAGAAGAACGCCGACCGCAAGGCCGACCGCGTCGAACAACAGGGCGGCAACGCTGACGGCGGCATGACCACGTCGAACACGCCGTCGACCCACTAAGTCCGTTTACGGATGGATCGGCCCCCGTCGCTCGCGACGGGGGCTTTTTCATACCCGGCGATCAGTCGATGCACAGGGTCGGGCCGACCTTGCCGTTGACGACCGTGGCGTGGCAGCCGAAGCGATCGCTGGTCGCCTGGCACACGCCGGCGGTCGCCGTTCCCGCCGCTATGCCCGTATTGCCCTCGACGCGGCAATCGCCCTGGCACTGGGCGCCGTCGGTGCAGCGCTTGCCGGCGTCGGCGTAGCTGATCACGCACTGCCAGGACTGCATCCGTCCGACCTGCTTCATCGCGCCGCCGCGCGTGGCGCAGGCCGAGGCCTCGGCGCTCTGCATCGGCGCGCCGGAACCTGCGCTCGTCGTGGTGTGGGGCGTGCAGGCGGCCGCCAGAAGCGCGGCGGCGGCGATGATCGAGATACGCATCATGCGATCCTTCCCTTGGTGAAGCCCGACCACACGTCGTCATAATCCAGCTGCATCTGAGGCGATTGCGACGCCCATTTCGTGACGCGGATGGGCGCGCGGGTCTCGAACATGAAGGCCAGGGTGTTTTCGATCTTGTGCGGCTTCAGCTCGGCCTTGATCGCGCCCTCGTAGCTGGCCTGGTCCGGGCCGTGTCCGCTCATGCGATTGTGCAGCGACGCCCCGCCCGGCGCGAAACCGCCGGCCTTGGCGTCATAGGCGCCGGTGACCAGCCCCATGAACTCGCTCATGACGTTCCGGTGGAACCAGGGGGGACGGAAGGTGTGTTCGGCCACCATCCAGCGCGGCGGGAAGATGACGAAGTCGATGTTGGCCGTGCCGTGCGTCTCCGACGGACTGGTCAGGACGGTGAAGATCGACGGATCCGGGTGGTCGTAGCTGACAGTGTTTATGGTGTTGAACCGCGCCGTGTCATAGCGGCAGGGCGCCAGGTTGCCGTGCCATGCCACGACGTCCAGCGGGCTGTGGTCGAAGGTCGTGGCCCACAGACGGCCGCCATATTTCTGCACGCACTCGGTCGGGCGATCCACGTCCTCATAGGCCGCGACCGGGGTCTCGAAATCGCGCGGATTGGCCAGGCCGTTCGCGCCGATGGGGCCCAGGTCCGGCAGGCGGAACGGACTGCCGTAGTTCTCGCAGACATAGCCCCGCACCGGCCCCTCGACCTCGACGCGGAAGCGCACGCCGCGCGGGATCAGGACGATCTGGCCGGGCCGGGCCTCGATCACCCCCATCTCGGTGACGAAGCGATGCGCCCCCTCCTGGGGCACGATCAGCAGTTCGCCGTCCGCGTCGTAGAAGACCCGGTCGATCATCGAACGGTTGGCGACATACAGATGGATGCCCGCGCCCGCCCCGGCGTCCGGCTCGCCGTTGCCGCCATAGGTGGCCAGCCCCTCGACCCAGTCGGTGGGGGCTTCAGGCATGGGCAACGGGTCCCAGCGCATCCTGTTGGGATTGGGCGGCGTCTCGTCGAACGGCCCGGAGCGCACCCGGCCCTGGTCGAACGGCCGATAGGGTCCGTGCTGGGCCGAAGGCCGCAGGCGATAGAGCCAGCTTCGGCGGTTTTCGGCGCGCGGGGCGGTGAAGGCCGTGCCCGACAGCTGTTCGGCGTACAGGCCCATCGGCGTCTGCTGCGGCGAGTTCTGGCCCTGCGGCAGGGCGCCGGGCGCGGCCTCGGTCGCGAAATGATTGCCGAAGCCGGTCATGTAGGCGGGCGCGTTGGATCGCGTCATATGGTGTCTCCCTATGCCCCCGGTTTAGACCCCGCACACGCCAGCGTCACCCTGTCGCGCGGACGGCGGTCAGACCTTGGACGGCAGGAAGGGCGAGAAGGTGATGACGGTGAAGGTGTCGCGCACGTGCGAGCGCGTCTGGACCTGCTTCGTGACGAAGGTGCCGATATCGGCCTCGCGCGGCAGGTTGAACTTGGCCAGCAGATCGTGCTGGCCCGAGGTGGAATAGACCTCGGACACATTCTCCACATTGTCCACGATGTCGGCCGCCACGTCGTTGGCGTAGCCCAGCTCGCATTTGATGAAGACGAAGATGGCGGTCATCATGGCCGTGGCCTTCCTGAAGTTTGGACGCCTTCTAGCCCATGGCGACCGCCGCCGAAACGGCCGAGGGCGTTGATCAGCGCAACCGCTTGCTGACCCAGACCAGGGCGGGGTCGTCCTCGACCGGAGCAACGTCGAAGCCCATGTCGTTCTCGACCTGCAGGGCGGCGTGGTTGGCGCGATCCTCCAGCGATTCCACCACCGCATAGCCGCGCGCCCGCGCCTCGGCCACCAGCCGTTCCAGCAGGGTCCAGCCGATCCCCCGCCCCTTCAGATCGCCGCGCAACAGGATGGCGGCCTCGGCCCGTTCGCCCGCCGCGTCGCCCGCCAGGACGGCGGTCGCCGCAATGGTCCCGTCCTCGCCCCAGGCGATCAGGCTCTCGCCGTTCGCCGAAGGCTTTTCGATCAAGGCCAGCAGTTGGTCGTGACCGGGCGCACCCAGGGTGGAGAGGAAGCGGAACCGCATATCCTCCGGCGTCACCCTGGCGAAGAAGGCGGCCAGGGCGCGCTCGTCCTCTCCGCGCGCCGCGCGGACCTCCAGACGCAGACCCGTGCGGGTGACGAGCCGTTCGCGATCGAGCAGGGTCATGGGCTTCTCCTTTGCCCGACCCTCGACCCTTCGGCCGCGCCGCGCCTTGACCTCGATCAAGACCGGCGAATGAAACAATATGTTCCGTCGCCTCACCGCGAAGCTGGCGCCCCGGGCTTTGGTCTGGGCCGGGCCTGCGATAAGCAGAACGCCGAACGGCCCACACGATCCCGCCGCATCGGGACCATCAGGAGACAGACCATGGCCCATGATCGCGTCAGCGTGCTTCAGGCGCTGGAGACCCAGGGCGTCTGCCCCGTCTTCTATCATCCCGATCCCGAGGTCAGCCTGAACGTGATCCGCGCCTGCGCGCGCGGCGGCGCGCCGGTGGTGGAGTTCACCAATCGCGGCGACTTCGCCTGCGACCTGTTCGGCGAGATCAATCGCGAACTGATCAAGACCGATCCGCACGTCGTGCTGGGCATCGGATCGGTGGTCGATAGCGGCACGGCGGCGCTCTATCTGAACCGGGGCGCGCGCTTCGTGGTCAGCCCCTGCCTGGTTCCCGACGTGGCCAAGGTCTGCAACCGGCGCATGGTCGCCTACTTCCCCGGCTGCGGTTCGGTGACGGACATCGGCGAGGCCCACGAACTGGGCTGCGACATCGTCAAACTGTTCCCCGGTTCGTCGGTCGGCGGGCCGGACTTCGTCAAGGCGGTCAAGGGACCGATGCCCTGGGTCAAGATCATGCCGACCGGCGGCGTCGATCCCGACGAAGCCTCCATCGCCAAATGGTTCGGCGCCGGCATCGTGGCGGCGGGCATGGGCTCAAAACTGGTGACGGACGCGGCGGTCAAGGCCGGCGACTGGACGGCCATCGAGACCTCCGTGCGTGCGGCCGTGGACGCCGTGGCGGCCTTCCGCGCGTCAAGAGCCGCCTGAGACCGTCAGCGGGCGGGCCGGTCCTGGCCGGCGCGATCCGGTACGTTCTTCGTCTCCGGCCCGTCTTGACGCGCGGCGTTGCGACGGGCGGCGCCCTTGCGCTGCAACAGGGGCGTCATGGCCTTGCGCTCTGCCGGCGTCAGGGTGGCCAGCAGGGCCACCGCCCCGGTCTCCAGCCGCTGACGCCCACGCATCTCGGCGGCGCGCGACTGTTCCAGCAGGGCCTGGACGCGGGGGGCGTCCAGCGTCGGCTGGCCAGCGACGGCGATCGCCTCGCGCCGCGCCGCCCGCGCCGCTTCGAAATCGGGACGGGCCGACAGGGCGGTTTCACGCAAGGAAACGCGCACCCGCTGGCGCACCGCCGGATCCAGCCCGGCCAGCACCTCGGCCAGCGGTCCTTCGCGGCCGCCCCGGCGCTGTTCCTCGATCCGCCGTTCGATCTTGTCGCGACCGACGACATAGGTCACGCCCCCCGCCACGGCGAACAGGTTCAGGGCCACCGATACGGCCAGGGCGATCTTCAGCGTCTTGGTCGTCATCCCAGAACCTCGGTGTCGTCCACCCCTGTCAGGGCCGATTGATAGAGCACCGCATCCGCCCGCGCATCGGCGGTCAGATGGCTGGTCAGGCCGACGCCCGCCACCACGCCGGCGCAGGCCGCCGCCGCCCAGCCGGCGCCCAGATACCAGACAGCCTGACGCCACCGCCCGCTGGTCTTCGGTCGAGGCGCCGCCGCCAGGACGCGCGCCGTCAGCGCCGCCGAAGGGACCGGCGCCGGCGCCGTGTCCAGCAGGGCGTCCAGCGCCGCGGCCTGGTCCAGCACATTCCGCAACGACGGATCGGCAGCCAGCAGGCTGTCGGCGAAGGCGCGCTGGTCCGCAGGCCAGCGACGCAGGTCCGCGCCATAGGCGTCCGCCAGGGCCTGCAACCGTTCCGCCTTCATCGTCCGTCTCCCTTAACGGCGGTGATCGGAGACATATCCGACAGCGCCTGACGCAATGCGCGACGACCGCGCGACAACAAACTCTCCAGCGCCTCGACGCTGATCGCCATCAGGGCGGCCGCCTCGATATTGGACAGCTCCTGATAATGGCACAGCACGATGGCCTCGCGCTGACGGACGGGCAGCCGCTTCAAGGCCGCCGTCACCCGCGCGCCGGTCTCGGCGGCCAGCAGCCCCCGATCCGGTCCCGGCCCCTCGTCCGGTCGATCCGGCGGCGCATCGGTCGGGATTTCGCGCCGGCGCCTCAGCCGGTCGTAACAGAGGTTCAGCGCCACCCGGTGCAGCCAGGTGTCGAACCGGGCCTGGCCAGGCCGCCATTTCGGGGCCTGTCGCCAGGCCCTGAGCATGGCCTCCTGCGCCACGTCCTCGGCCTCGGCCGCATCGCCCAGCATCCGCTGCGCCAGAGCCAGGATGCGCGGCAGCTTGCTGGCGACCAACGCCTGCGACGCCGCCGGGTCGCCCTGACCCACGCGGCGCACCAGTTCCTCGTCGGGGTCGACGATGGCGACCAAGCCTGCCTCTTCCGCTGCGGACGAAAGGGACCGATTCGTCCATGACGGCCGACCCCGACACCGTTCTTACTCCGAAGCCGGAGCCGGGGAAGCCGCTTGTGGCGCCGGACGCGCGGCCTGGCGCGCCGCACGACGGGCCTGACGATCCGCGCGGTGGGCGGTCATGGCGGCGCGACGCTCGTCAGGCGAGATCACGCCGTCGCGGTTGGCGTCCATCTTGTCGAACCGTTCGCCCAGCTTGGCGGCGACCTCCGAGATCGCCACCGGACCGCGTTCGCGACCCTCGCGGCCCGGACCGCGCATGGCGTGACGCGGACCGCCGCGACGACCCTCGC
>NZ_DALZQC010000035.1:0-28856 GCF_032017145.1 Brevundimonas sp. | reverse complement strand
GGCGGCGCGGGCGGCGGCGTCGGCCAGGGCGTGTCGGAACACGAGGGCGAAGAAGCTGGACACGCCAAGCGCCGCATAGGCGCCCAGGCCCCAGACGGCGGCGGGGACATGGACGAACATGATCCGCACCGTGTCGCCCTGCTGATAATCGGCCGGAACGGTGAAGCCGAGCCAGGCGCCGACGCCCAGCAGCACAGCGGCGAGCCCCCACAGGACGGGCGTCAAAGGGCCTGTGAAGGCCATGAAGCGCTGCGGATTGGACAGGCCGAACATCGGTTCAGCGCTTACGCAACGAATGGGCGGCGGGCAAGCTCACCCTTGCGCGTTGCGAACGGCGGCGGCCCCGGCGAAGGGGGCGACGACGGCGGCGAACAGGACGTAGGCGCAGAGCAACGCCAGCGCCGGACCGACCGGCTGGCCCGATACGGCGCGTTCCAACGCCCCGGCGCCGAAGACGACCGGCGGAATGAACAGGGGCAGGACGACCACGGCGATCAGCAGGCCGCCGCGCTTTGCGCCCAGCGCAAGGGCGGCGCCCAGGGCTCCGGTGAAGGCGAAGGCCGCGCCGCCGATCAGGGCGGTCAGGGCGACGAGCGGCGTCATCGATGCGGGCAGGCCAAGCGCCAGGGTGGCGACGGGGGCGGTCAGGGCCAGGGGCAGACCGACGGCGATCCACTGGGCCAGGGCCTTGATCAGGACGACCTGCTCCAGCGCCAGATGGCCGAGCGCCAGAAGGTCCAGGGCGCCGTCCTCCAGATCGCGCTCGAACAACCGCTCCAGCGACAGGAGGGACGCCAGGGCCAAGGCCAGCCAGGCGACGCCGCCCGCGACGGGGCCGAGGGTGCGCGGATCGCCCCCGGCCGCCAGCGGCAGGATGGCGGTCAGACAGGCGAAGAAGCCGCAGGCCAGGAGAGGCCCGCCGCCCCCGCCCCACGCCAGGTCCAGTTCGCGCTCCAGCAGGACGCGGGTGGCGCCCCGCAGGCCGGGCGGCCGGGGTTCCTGATCGGGCTTCATTTTCCAACTCCGGCGTTGACACCACCCGACGGTGTCACGATAGTATTCCTCGGAGGCTTTGTGAGCGGAAACGCGAGCATTGCCTTTTTCAATTTCAGCCCCTTTGCGCCGGGCGTAGGTCGTTGACGACCTTGAAGCCGAATTGCCTTTCGCCGCTGTCCAGGCGACGCGAAAACCTCAACGACAGAACATCTTCGGCGATCGGCGCCAGTTCGGATCGCGCAGGCGCATTCATTCCGCGCAATCTCACGCCCCAACTGACGACATAGGCGACGATGTCCGCCAGTTGGACCAGGGTCGTCAGATCGCTATGCACGAAAAAGGGTTCGGGAATGATCAGGCGCGCGCGTGTGCGACCATTGGCGGTGCGAACGAAATAGTTCGACACCTGTCCCAAAAGAATGTGGCAGGCGCTTCGGTCGATCTCGTCGAACACGAGATAGCCCATGGGATCGCCTTCAAGGCCGTTGAGGAAATAGAACACGCGCTCGAAAAGATAGGCGTAATCCTTTCGGAGGGCGTCCGCTCGTTCCGGCCGGGGCGCGGCCTGCGGAACGATGGTGGCGAAGACCTGGGCCTTCTGTCCGCGCGCGAGTTCTAGCGCAAAGCGGCAGTAAGCGATCTTGGCCTGGCCCAGGGCGGTAAGACGTTCTCGCGTGGGGGCGGAGCCGTTGGTCAGCGCCTCACGCGCCAGTCGTGTTCGCTGCGCATGAGCAAAGGGCGGCATCTGACCCGCAAGCCGAAACGTCTTGGCGTTGAGGAGTTTTTGAGCCTTGGCTTCGCGGCCGTAGGCTTCGAACAGCCGCATGCCGAAGAAATGGTCCTGAGCGTCCGACAACTGTCGGATCAGGGGCCAAATCCGGCGGTCTTCGACCCCGAGCGCCGCCAGAACCTCGTAGGGTGACGCCTTCTGATCCTGCCCGGATTCGTCGATGAAAAAGGACCAACTCACGCCACCCCTCCCAGGTCCAGGCTGCGCGAGGGCAGGGGCAGGGGGTCGTGGACGGCGGCGACGATCAGGCCGTCGGCGTCCAGATGGCGCCGCATCTGTTCGGCGAAGGCCGTGCGCCAGCGGGCGTCCAGCGGCGCCATCGGTTCGTCCAGCAGCCACAGGGCGCGCGGCGATCCGACCAGGCGGCTCATGGCCAGACGGCGACGCTGGCCGGCGGACAGGCGGCGGACCTCCAGGTCCAGCAGGGGCGACAGGCCGAACGCCTGGGCGGCGTGATCGACGCCGTACTGGGTGTGGCCCAGCCAGTCGCACTGGAATCCCAGTTCCTGGCGCGCCGTGCGCCCGCCTTTCAGCCCGTCCAGATGGCCGAGGAAATGGGTCTCGCGGCCGCGCGCCTGTCGCTCGTCCAGCGGATTGCCGTCGCCGTCATGGAAGGCGACCGTTCCGGCGTCAGGACGCAGAAGGCCGGCGATGGCGCGCAGCAGGCTGGTCTTGCCCGCCCCGTTGGCGCCCGTCAGGGCCAGGACCTCGCCCGCCCGAAGGGTCAGGTCCAGCCCGTGGAACAGCCGCCGCTCGCCGCGCGAGACGGTCAGGCCGGAAAGGGTGAGGGTGTGGATCATCGCAGGTTCTCCCTTCCCGCGCCGGGGAGGGTGGTCGCGCAGCGACCGGGTGGGGGCGGCCCCTCCGGGGCGCGCTCCACGACGCAAGATAGATCGGCGATGCGGCGGGCCGCCCCCACCCGACCTTGCTGCGCTCGGCCGCCCTCCCCGGCGCGGGGAGGGAGAAGTCGGGGCGCGAATCTGCGAACCTTTCTCAATGTCCTTGTCAGGGGTGTGGACACATGGACGGTCGGTTCAGGCGGGGCTATAGGCACGGTCGCCGCAGCAGGCTTTCGCCGCGCGCGCAGGGGCCCTGTGAGCCGCTGCGTCTGTCGCGCGAAGGCGCAACCGGATTGTCGGGCGGCGCTGACCAGAGGAACTCTCCATGCCGTCGATCGACAGCTTCAAGACCCGCCAGGACCTTTCCGTCGGGCGTAAGAAATACGCCTATTACAGCCTTCCCGCCGCCGAGGAAGCCGGTCTGACCGGGATTTCCCGCCTGCCGCGCTCGATGAAGGTGCTGCTGGAGAACCTGCTGCGCAACGAGGACGGCGTCTCCGTCACCGAGGACGACCTGAAGGCCGTCGCCGCCTGGGTCGAGAACAAGGGCTCGGTCGAGCACGAGATCGCCTTCCGCCCGGCCCGCGTCCTGATGCAGGACTTCACCGGCGTTCCCGCCGTGGTCGACCTGGCCGCCATGCGCGACGCCATGAGCGCCCTGGGCGCCGACGCCGCCAAGATCAACCCGCTGGTGCCGGTGGATCTGGTCATCGACCACTCGGTGATGGTCGACAACTTCGGCACGCCCAAGGCCTTCGGCCAGAACGTCGAGCGCGAATATGAGCGCAACATCGAGCGCTACAACTTCCTGCGCTGGGGCTCTTCGGCCTTCAACAACTTCCGCGTCGTGCCCCCCGGCACCGGCATCTGCCACCAGGTGAACCTGGAGAACCTGGCCCAGACCGTCTGGACCATCGACGAAGGCAAGAAGACCGTCGCCTATCCCGACACCGTCGTCGGCACCGACAGCCACACCACCATGATCAACGGCCTGGCCGTCCTGGGCTGGGGCGTCGGCGGCATCGAGGCCGAGGCCGCCATGCTGGGCCAGCCGATCCCGATGCTGATCCCCGAGGTCATCGGCTTCAAGCTGACCGGCCGTCTGCCGGAAGGCGCGACCGCCACCGACCTGGTGCTGACCGTCACCCAGATGCTGCGCAAGAAGGGCGTGGTCGGCAAGTTCGTCGAATTCTTCGGCGACGCCCTGCCGAACATGACCATCGAAGACCAGGCGACCATCGCCAACATG
The DNA here is from genome assembly GCF_032017145.1 of Brevundimonas sp. Lineage (GTDB taxonomy): Bacteria > Pseudomonadota > Alphaproteobacteria > Caulobacterales > Caulobacteraceae > Brevundimonas. Next base: position 24,982 of record NZ_DALZQC010000035.1, on the reverse strand, counting down.
GCCCCGGAATACGGCGCCACCTGCGGCTTCTTCCCCGTCTCGGCCGCCACCATCGGCTATCTGACCGCCACGGGCCGCGACAAGGCGCGCGTCGCCCTGGTCGAAGCCTACGCCAAGGCGCAGGGCCTGTGGATCGACGAGACGAGCGAAGACCCGGTCTTCACCGACGTGCTGGAACTGGACATCTCGACCGTCGTGCCGTCGCTGGCCGGTCCGAAGCGTCCGCAGGACCGCGTAGAGCTGACCACCGCCGCCCCGGCCTTCGAAACCGCCCTGACCGAGGTGTTCAACCGCCCGTCCGACGCCCCGCGCGCCGATGTCGAAGGCGAGAAGTTCTCGGTCGGCGACGGCGACGTGGTCATCGCGGCTATCACCTCGTGCACCAACACCTCCAACCCGTCGGTGCTGATCGCCGCCGGCCTGGTGGCGCGCAAGGCCAATGCTCTGGGCCTGAAGGCCAAGCCCTGGGTCAAGACCTCGCTGGCGCCGGGATCGCAGGTCGTCACCGACTATCTGACCGACGCCGGTCTGCAGAAGGACCTGGACGCCCTGGGCTTCAACCTGGTCGGCTATGGCTGCACCACCTGCATCGGCAACTCGGGCCCGTTGGACCCGGCCATCTCCAAGGCGATCAACGACAACGCCCTGGTCGCCACCAGTGTCCTGTCGGGCAACCGCAACTTCGAAGGCCGCGTGAACCCCGACGTCCAGGCCAACTATCTGGCCTCGCCGCCGCTGGTCGTGGCCTACGCCATCGCCGGTTCGATGCGGATCGACATCACCAAGGACCCGATCGGTCAGGACAAGAAGGGCAATGACGTCTTCCTGAAGGACGTCTGGCCGACCGCGCAGGAAATCTCGGACATCCAGCGCAAGTCCGTCACCCCGGCCATGTTCGCCAAACGCTACAAGGACGTGTTCAAGGGCGACAAGCACTGGCAGGCGATCAAGGTCACCGGCGGCCAGACCTATGAGTGGGACGACAAGTCGACCTATGTCGCCAACCCGCCCTATTTCGACGGCCTGTCGATGGAGCTGACGCCGGTTCAGGACATCGTGGAAGCGCGCGTCCTGGCCATCTTCGGCGACTCGATCACGACCGACCACATCAGCCCGGCCGGTTCGATCAAGAAGACCTCGCCCGCCGGGGTCTATCTGACCAACCACGGCGTCGAGGCGGCCGAGTTCAACAGCTACGGCGCCCGTCGCGGCAACCACGAAGTCATGATGCGCGGCACCTTCGCCAACATCCGCATCAAGAACCGCATCACGCCGGAAATCGAAGGCGGCGTGACCAAGCACTTCCCGTCGGGCGACACCATGTCGATCTATGACGCGGCCATGCGGTATCAGTCGGAAGGCCGTCCTCTGGTCGTCTTCGCCGGCAAGGAATACGGCACCGGCTCGTCGCGCGACTGGGCGGCCAAGGGCACCAATCTGCTGGGCGTCCGCGCCGTCATCGCCGAAAGCTTCGAGCGCATCCACCGTTCGAACCTGGTCGGCATGGGCGTGGTGCCGCTGCAGTTCAAGCAGGACGGCTGGCAGAAGCTGGGCCTGACGGGCGAGGAGATCGTCACCATCCGCGGCCTGACCGACGCCAACGTCGGCAAGCTGAAGCCGCGCCAGGACCTGTGGGTCGAGCTGTTCCGCCCGTCGGACGGCAAGATGGCCCGCTTCCCGGTCCGCTGCCGCATCGATAACCAGACCGAGCTGGACTATCTGCTGGCCGGCGGCGTCATGCCCTACGTCCTGCGGAACCTGGCGCGGGGCCCGGAAACCGAGGCCCCGATCGCGGCCGAATAGTCGAAGCGTCGATCCGGCGCTGAAGCTCGCTCATCGTCACCCGGAGGTCGAAAGACTTCCGGGTGATCGTGTTTCAGGGCGCATGTCCGCGACGCATTGGCAGGACAGTCGGTCCAGCCGGACAGAAAACTCGGCCATGGCGTTGCATATCACCGCCATCTGCACGCACGCCTCGCTCATTGCGAGAGAGGGCTCATCAAACGATCGCGCCAGCCATTCGGCTGCCAAAGACTCGAAATTCTTCCGATCCATGTCTGCCTGATCCGATTGGAACACTGATATCCCATATCATGCACAGGTTGTGCCACATACCCGCTTCCCCTGTCGGTTGTTAATCGAGCGTCAGGGCCTCGGCCAGCAGCCGGGCCTCGGCGGCGCGGCTGGAGCCGGCGCGCCAGGCGACGACGATTTCACGATGGGGCGGGGCGCCGTCGGCCTGGTTTTCGAAGGCGCGAATGGCGACGGATGGATTGTCGGCCAGACCCGCCTGGACCGCCATTCGAGGCAGGAAGGAGACGCCCAGCCCCGAGCCGACCATCTGAACCAAGGTATGCAGGCTGGTGGCGGCGAAGACGTCGTCGCCGCGCGGCGCCTCGATGTCCAGCGCCGCCAGGGCGTGGTCGCGCAGGCAATGGCCGTCTTCCAGCAGGATCAGGTCCTCGGCCCGCAGCGCGCCGGGGCGGATGGGGCCGGGCGCGGCCAGGGCGTGGTCGGCGGGGGCGGCGGCCATGATCTCGTCGTCGCCGATGCGGGCGTGGGCTATGCCCGGCGCGTCATAGGGCAGGGCGATGACGGCGGCGTCGATCTGACCGGCCTTCAACGCCGCGATCAGCCGGGGCGTCAGGTCCTCGCGGATGAACAGCTTCAGGCTGGGGTAGGCGGCCTTCACCGACGGCAGTTTGGCGGGCAGCAGGAAGGGGGCGACCGTCGGGATGACGCCCAGGCGGAAGCGGCCGGACAGCAGGCGGCCGGCGTTCTTGGCCGCCTCGACCAGATCCTCGGTGCGGGCCAGCACGTCCTCGGCCCGACGCACGGCCTCGGCGCCCACGGCGGTCATGATGACCGCGCCGCGCGCCCGCTCGACCACCGGGGCGCCCAGGATGCGCTCCAACTCCTGCACCCCGGCGCTGAGGGCGGGCTGGCTGACGTGGGCGGCCTCTGCGGCGCGCGAAAAACTGCCGTGTTCGGCCAGAAGCGTGAGATACTGAAGCTGTCGCAATGTGGGGAGCATGGGTGCGACATAGGGTCAGCCTATGCAGAAATCAAAGACAATCGATTTGATCTATCTGCTCGCCTGACGCCAAATGTCCTTGTGATCATCAGGGACAAGGCCGCGCCACGTCGCACCGCCGTCCCGTCCACTCGGGAGAGACGACCATGAGCGACGAAGCCAAATGCCCCTTCTCGGGCCGCACGACAGAATCCGTCGCAGGCGGCGGGACGCAGAACCGCGACTGGTGGCCGGGGCAGCTACGCACCGATCTGCTGAACCAGCATTCGTCGCGGTCCAACCCGCTGGGACAGGACTTCAGCTATGCCGAGGCCTTCAAGACCCTGGACTACGAGGCGCTGAAGGCGGACCTGCGCAAGCTGATGACGGATTCGCAGGACTGGTGGCCCGCCGACTTCGGCCACTATGGGCCGCAGTTCATCCGCATGGCCTGGCACAGCGCCGGCACCTATCGCGTCGGCGACGGCAGGGGCGGCGGCGGTCGGGGCCAGCAGCGGTTCGCGCCGCTGAACTCCTGGCCCGACAACGTCAATATCGACAAGTCGCGCCGCCTGCTGTGGCCGATCAAGCAGAAATACGGACAGGCCATCTCCTGGGCCGACCTGTTGATCCTGACCGGCAATGTGGCGCTGGAGACCATGGGATTCCGCACCTTCGGCTTCGCCGGCGGGCGCGAGGATGTGTGGGAACCCGACCAGGACGTCTATTGGGGGCGCGAGACCACCTGGCTGGGCGGCGACCTGCGCTACGCCCACGGCTCGCACGGGGTGGACAAGCCGGCCGACGAGGCGGTGCTGGTCTCGGACGACGACGCGGACGGCCATGAGCATTCGCGCGATCTGGAGAACCCGCTGGCGGCGGTGCAGATGGGGCTGATCTACGTCAACCCGGAAGGGCCGGACGGCAATCCCGACCCGCTGGCGGCGGCGCACGACATCCGCGACACCTTCGCGCGGATGGCCATGGACGACGAGGAAACGGTGGCCCTGATCGCGGGCGGCCATACCTTCGGCAAGACCCACGGCGCCGGGCCGGCCGACCATGTCGGCCCCGAACCGGAGGCGGACGGCCTGGAGGCGCAAGGGCTGGGCTGGACTTCCAGCTTCGGCAGCGGTCACGGCGGCGACGCCATCACCAGCGGGCTGGAAGTCACCTGGACCCAGACGCCGGCCCAGTGGAGCAACTTCTTCTTCGAGAACCTGTTCGGCTTCGAATGGGAGCTGGAGAAGTCCCCGGCCGGGGCGCACCAGTGGGTGGCCAAGGATGCGGGCGAGATCATTCCCGACGCCCACGATCCGTCCCGGAAGAAGCGGCCGACCATGCTGACGACCGATCTGTCGCTGCGGTTCGACCCCGAATACGAAAAGATCTCGCGCCGCTTCCTGCACAATCCGCAGGCCTTCGCCGAAGCCTTCGCGCGCGCCTGGTTCAAGCTGACGCACCGCGACCTGGGGCCGCGCTCGCGCTATCTGGGGCCTGAAATCCCGCGCGAGGAGCTGATCTGGCAGGACCCGATCCCGGCGGTGGATCATCCGCTGATCGATGCGGCGGACGCGGCCGATCTGAAGGCGCGGATCGCCGAGACGGACCTGAGCCCGGCCGAACTGGTCGCCACCGCCTGGGCCTCGGCCTCGACCTTCCGGGGCGGGGACAAGCGCGGCGGGGCGAACGGGGCGCGCATCCGCCTGGCTCCGCAAAAGGACTGGGCCGTCAACCAGCCCGAACGGCTGGATCGGGTGCTGAAGACGCTGGAGCGGGTGCGGTTCGCCTTCAACCAGGACCAGACGGGCGGCAAGGCCGTGTCCCTGGCCGACCTGATCGTACTGGCCGGCAATCTGGGCGTCGAACAGGCGGCCAAGGCGGCGGGGCAGGATGTGGTCGTGCCCTTCAATCCGGGGCGCGCCGACGCCAGCCAGGCGCAGACCGACGTCGAATCCTTCGGCTATCTGGAGCCGGTCGCCGATGGGTTCAGGAACTATCAGAAGGCGCGCTACAGCGTGCCGGCCGAGGCCCTGCTGATCGACCAGGCCCAGCGCCTGACTTTGACGGCGCCGGAGATGACGGTGCTGATCGGCGGCCTGCGCGCCATCAACATCAATACGGGCGGGGCGACGCATGGCGTGCTGACCGACCGGCCGGGGGTGCTGTCCAACGACGTCTTCGTCAATCTGCTGGACATGGACGTGAAGTGGACGGCGACCTCGGACGCCAAGGATGTGTTCGAAGGCCGCGACCGACGCACGGGCGAGGCGAAGTGGACCGGCACGCGGGTCGATCTGGTGTTCGGCTCCAACGCCGTGCTGCGCGCCCTGGCCGAGGTCTATGCCGGAGCGGACGCCCAGGCCAGGTTCACGGCCGACTTCGTGGCGGCCTGGACCAAGGTGATGGAGCTGGATCGGTTCGACCTGCGCGGGTGAGCGTCAGACTCCCCTCGTCATTCCGGGTTCGTCCTGCGGACGCCCCCGGAATGACGGGCCATTGGGAGACTATTTCAGCCTGATCTCGAACAGCTGCGGCCAGCGTTTGCCGGTGACGAACAGGCGTTTGCCGGCGGCGTCCCAGGCGATGCCGTTGGCGACGTCGTCGTTGGGGTCCAGCCCGGCGTCCTTGGGGACCAGGGCGGCGAGGTCGATGAAGGCCCTGACCACGCCGGTCTCGGGATCGATGCGGGCGATGCGGCTGTCCTGCCAGATGTTGGCGAAGACCTCGCCGTCGATCCATTCCAGCTCGTTGATCCGATCCAGCGGCCGGCCGTCGGCGGTGACGGAGACGCGGCCGGTCTCGGCCAGGGTTTCCGGGTCGAGGAAGCGCAGCTGATCGGTGCCGTCGCTCATGATCAGCCGGCGTCCGTCGGTGGTCAGGGCCCAGCCCTCGCCCGGATAGGAGAAGCCGCCCAGCGGCGAGAAGTCGTCCAACTTCCAGATGAAGCCGATGTGGTTGCGCCAGGTCAGGCTGTAGAGCTTGCCGTTCAGCGTGGTCATGCCCTCGCCGAAATAGATGGTCGGCAGGTCGCGCTGACGCTGCACCGCGCCCGTCTCCAGATCCACCTTGCGGATGAAGGACGGATACAGGCCGGTGCTTTCGTAAAGGGCGCCGTCGTGGAAGAAGAGGCCCTCGGTGAAGGCCGTGCGGTCGTGCGGATAGGCGCGCACGACCTCATAGGGCTGGACCGGAACCTCGGCGGCGGCCGGACCGAACAGACCGCCCGCCGCCAGCAGCAGGCCGGCGAGAAGACCGGCGAGGCGGGACGACGGACGGACCATGATCCTCAGCTCTGTTCGGCGGCGGCTTCGGCCTCGGCCTTCTGGGCGCGGGCCTCGGCGGCGTTCGCCTCGCTGCGGGCCAGTTCGGCCTTTTCCTTCTTGGATGCGGATCGGCGACCCAGCATGTTCAACGCCTCCACCCCGGCCGAGAAGGCCATGGCCGCATAGATGTAGCCCTTGGGCACATGATAGCCGAAGCCGTCGGCGATCAAGACCATGCCGATCATCAGAAGGAAGCCCAGCGCCAGCATGACCACGCTGGGGTTCTTGTTGATGAAGTTGGCCAGGGGGTCGGCGGCCAGCAGCATCACGGTCACGGCGACCAGAACCGCGACCACCATGATCGGCAGGTGTTCGGTCATGCCCACGGCGGTCAGGATCGAATCGATCGAGAAGACGATGTCCAGCAGGATGATCTGGAAGATCGCGGCGCCCGCGTTGTTGATCATGACCTCCTTCTTGTCCAGGACGTCGGGCGTGGGGGTCGGGTCCACCGTGTGATGGATTTCCTTGGTCGCCTTCCAGACCAGGAACAGGCCGCCCGCGATCAGGATCAGATCCTTCCACGAGAATTCGTTGCCCATGACGGTGAAGACCGGCTGAACCAGGCCCACCAGCCAGGCGATGATCGACAGCAGGGCCAGACGCATGACCAGGGCCAGGCCGATGCCTATGCGCCGCACCTTGGAGCGCTGATGCTCGGGCAGTTTGTTCGACAGAATGGAGATGAAGATCAGGTTGTCGATCCCGAGCACCACCTCCATCACGATGAGGGTCACCAATGCGGCCCAGGCGGCCGGATCGGAGAGAAGCGGGGTTATGCTGTCGAGCATCGGGGTTCCTGAAGGGGATAAAAGCTTGAGCGGAAAGCGCTAGGGCCGACGCCGGTTCCGATCAAGCGGACGGGTGCGGCGTCATGGTCGCACCCCGGCGGCTGCGCCTGCCGGGCCGCAGGGTGTTCGAAGGCGCTGTCTCCTCCCTGCGGAGCGGGGAGGTGGCTCGAAGCGCAGCGGAGAGACGGAGGGGCTCTTGGCTGCGTCACCGGCGCCTGTGCGGCTTTAAAGAGCCCTCCACCACTTCGTGTTCCCCCTCTCCATTGCATGGGGAGGGGATTTTGATGGGCGCCTGCGGCATCGACGCGCCTTCACGGAATGTTGCGACTGGCGAAACCCCGTGCTATCAGGCGCCCGGCTTGGAGGGGGCGTGTTCGCGGATACGGCCTCTGTCGTGCTTTCCCTAAGCATTTCAAGCTTTTGACCGTTGTGAACCTTCGCATTCGGTCGCGACCCTGACACAACGACCTCGGACCCTAATCAGTGGCTGATGATTTCAGAACGACGGAAGTCGGCGATCGATATGCACAGGCGCTGTTCGACCTGGCGCTGGAAACCGGCCGCCTGGACGCCGTTCGGGCCGATATCGTCTCGCTGAAGACCGCCTGGACCGAGAGCGCCGACCTGCGCCGCCTGGCGACCTCGCCCGTCATTTCGACCGCCGATCAGGCCAAGGGTCTGGTCGCCGTGGCGACCCAGGCGAAGTTCGAGAAGAACACCGTCAACTTCCTGGGCCTGCTGGCCCAGAACGGCCGCGCCAGGGACCTGGGCGCCGTGGTCGCCGGCTTCGAGCGCCTTTACGCCAAACACGCCGGGATCGTCGCCGCCGAGGTGGTGTCGGCCCAGCCGCTGGACGCCAAGCAATTGGCCGCCATCAAGACCGCCCTGAACGCCAGCCTGGGCAAGGCGTCGGAGCTGACCACCCGGGTCGATCCGTCGATCCTGGGCGGCCTGAAGGTCAAGGTGGGGTCGAAGTTGTTCGACGCCTCGCTGAAGACCAAGCTCGACCAGATGAAGTTCGCCCTCAAGCGCGCCTGAGCGCTCTGAGCCCCAAAGACTGCAGCGGGTCCGAACGGCTCGCCCCGAAGAAGACCTAGACAGAGAGATCCCATGGACATCCGCGCCGCTGAAATCTCGGCCATCCTGAAGTCGCAGATCGCCAACTTCGGCGTCGAAGCCGACGTTTCCGACGTCGGCAGCGTGCTGTCGGTCGGCGACGGCATCGCCCGCATCCACGGTCTGGACAATGTCCAGGCCGGCGAAATGGTCGAGTTCACCAAGGCCGGCGTCAAGGGCATGGCCCTGAACCTGGAACGCGACAACGTGGGCGCCGTGATCTTCGGCGCCGACGCCGCCATCGCCGAGGGCGACGACGTGCGCCGCCTGGGCGAGATCGTGGACGTGCCGGTCGGCAAGGGTCTCTTGGGCCGCGTCGTCAACCCGCTGGGCGAGCCGATCGACGGCAAGGGCCCGATCCAGTTCACCGAACGCCGCCGCGTGGACGTCAAGGCGCCGGGCATCATTCCGCGCAAGTCGGTGCACGAGCCGATGCAAACTGGCCTGAAGGCCATCGACACCCTGATCCCGGTCGGTCGCGGCCAGCGCGAGCTGATCATCGGCGACCGTCAGGTCGGCAAGACGGCCGTCGCCGTCGACACCATCCTGAACCAGAAGAACGTCAACAAGACCGACAACGAGAGCGCCAAGCTCTACTGCATCTACGTCGCCGTCGGTCAGAAGCGTTCGACCGTGGCCCAGATCGTCAAGACCCTCGAAGAGTCCGGCGCGCTGGAATACACCATCGTCGTCGCCGCCACGGCGTCCGAGCCGGCCCCGCTGCAGTTCCTGGCCCCGTTCGCCGGCACCGCCATGGGCGAGTTCTTCCGCGACAACGGCATGCACGCCCTGATCGTCTATGACGACCTGTCGAAACAGGCTGTGGCGTATCGCCAGATGTCGCTGCTGCTGCGCCGTCCGCCCGGCCGTGAAGCCTATCCGGGCGACGTCTTCTATCTGCACAGCCGCCTCTTGGAGCGTTCGGCCAAGCTGAACGAGGACTATGGTTCGGGCTCCATGACCGCCCTGCCGATCATCGAGACCCAGGCCAACGACGTGTCGGCCTATATCCCGACCAACGTCATCTCGATCACCGACGGCCAGATCTTCCTGGAATCGGACCTGTTCTATCAGGGCATCCGTCCGGCCGTGAACGTCGGCATCTCGGTGTCGCGCGTGGGTTCGTCGGCCCAGACAAAGGCGATGAAAAAGGTCGCCGGCACCATCAAGGGCGAGCTGGCCCAGTACCGGGAAATGGCCGCCTTCGCCAAGTTCGGCTCGGACCTGGACGCCTCGACCCAGAAGCTGCTGGCGCGCGGCGCCCGCCTGACGGAACTGCTGAAGCAGCCGCAATATTCGCCGCTGGCGATGGAAGAGCAGGTCGTCTCGGTCTACGCCGGCACGCGCGGCTATATCGACGGCATCGCGGTCGGCGACGTGGGTCGTTTCGAGAAGGAGCTGCTGGCGCGCATCCACGCGAACCACGCCTCGCTGCTGGAAGGCATCCGCGCCAAGAAGGACCTGACGCCCGAGCTGGAAGCCGAGCTGAAGGACATCCTGGCCGCCTTCGTGAAGACCTTCGCCTGAGTTCGACCGGATAAGCTGAGAGAGTAGCGCCGGATGGCCAGCCTAAAGGAAATGCGCAATCGGATCGGAAGCGTGAAAGCCACGCAGAAGATCACGAAAGCCATGCAGATGGTCGCCGCGGCCAAGCTGAAACGCGCCCAGGATCAGGCCGAAAGCGCCCGGCCCTATGCGCAGAAGATGGCCTCGGTCATCGCCAACCTGGCCGCCGGCGTCTCGGGCGCCGACGCGCCGCGCCTTCTGGCCGGCACGGGCGGCGACCAGCGTCACCTGATCGTCGTGGCCACGGCGGACAAGGGTCTGGCGGGCGGTTTCTCGACCAACGTCATCCGCGCCGCGCGCGAGCGGATCAACAGCCTGATCGCCAACGGCAAGGATGTGAAGATCATCGCCGTCGGCAAGAAGTCGCGGGACCAGCTGTCGCGCCTGTATGGCGACAAGGTGATCCACACCTTCGAACTGTCGGAGCACAAGACCATCGGCCTGCCTTCGGCCCAGCCGGTCGCCGAAATGATCGCCACGGCCTTCGAGGACGGTCAGGCCGATGTGGTCACCCTGTTCTACAGCCAGTTCAAGTCGGTGATCCAACAGGTCCCTACGGCCAAGCAGCTGATCCCGGCCGTGGTCGAGGGCGATGCGGCCCCGATCGACCTGAACGGCGCGGTCTATGAATATGAGCCGTCGGAAGAGGAAATCCTGGAAACCCTGCTTCCGCGCAACCTGACGACCCAGATCCTGGCCGCTCTGTACGAGAACCAGGCGGGCTTCTTCGGGTCGCAGATGGCGGCGATGGACAACGCCACGCGCAATGCCGGCGACCTCATCAACGCCCTGACGCTGCAGTACAACCGCAAGCGCCAGGCCCAGATCACCACCGAGCTGATCGAGATCATCGCCGGCGCCGAAGCCCTCTGATCCCGAACGCACAGACATTCCGACACGGACCCCAGCCATGACCGACACCGTCGCCCCCAAGAAGCCCGCCGCCCGCAAGCCCGCCGCCAAGAAGGCCGCTCCGGACGCCGCGCCCGTCAACGCCGCCGCCGCAGGCCGCATCGCCCAGGTCATCGGCGCCGTCGTCGACGTCGAGTTCGACGGGCACCTGCCGGCGATCCTGAACGCCCTGCACACCCAGAACATCGACCAGAAGACGGGCGAGCCCTTCACCCTGGTTCTGGAAGTCGCCCAGCACCTGGGTGAGAACATGGTCCGCACCATCTCGATGGACACGACCGAGGGCCTGACGCGCGGCCAGGCCGTGACCGACACCGGCACCTCCATCCAGACCCCGGTCGGACCGGGCGTTCTGGGCCGCATCATGAACGTCGTCGGCCAGCCGATCGACGAAGCCGGTCCGATCCAGACCACCGAATACCGCCCGATCCACCGCGAGGCGCCCTCGTTCGAGGAGCAGACGACCTCGTCGGAAATCCTGGTCACGGGCATCAAGGTGATCGACCTGATCTGCCCCTACACCAAGGGCGGCAAGATCGGCCTGTTCGGCGGCGCCGGCGTCGGCAAGACCGTCACCATGCAGGAACTGATCAACAACATCGCCAAGGCTTACGGCGGTTATTCGGTCCTGGCCGGCGTGGGCGAGCGCACCCGCGAAGGCAACGACCTGTATCACGAGATGATCGAGTCCAACGTGAACGTGGACCCGACCAAGAACGACGGCTCGACCGAAGGCTCCAAGTGCGCCCTGGTTTACGGCCAGATGAACGAACCGCCCGGCGCCCGCGCCCGCGTCGCCCTGACCGGCCTGGCCCAGGCCGAGTATTTCCGCGACGAAGAAGGCAAGGACGTTCTGCTGTTCGTCGACAACATCTTCCGCTTCACCCAGGCCGGTTCGGAAGTGTCGGCTCTCTTGGGCCGTATCCCGTCCGCCGTGGGCTATCAGCCGACGCTGGCGACCGAGATGGGCAACCTGCAAGAACGCATCACCTCGACCAAGAAGGGCTCGATCACCTCGGTCCAGGCCATCTACGTCCCCGCCGACGACCCCACCGACCCGGCGCCGGCTGCATCCTTCGCCCACCTGGACGCAACGACCATGCTGTCGCGCGACATCGCCGCCCAGGCCATCTTCCCCGCCGTCGATCCGCTGGACTCGACCTCGCGGATCATGGACCCGCTGGTCATCGGCGAAGAACACTATCAGGTCGCCCGTTCGGTCCAGGAAGTGCTGCAGCAGTACAAGGGCCTGAAGGACATCATCGCCATCCTGGGCATGGACGAGCTGTCGGAAGAGGACAAGCTGGTCGTTTCGCGCGCCCGCAAGATCCAGCGCTTCCTGTCGCAGCCCTTCTTCGTGGCCGAGCAGTTCACCAACTCGCCCGGCAAGTTCGTCGAACTGGCCGACACGATCCGCTCGTTCAAGGGCATCGTGGCCGGTGAATACGACCACCTGCCGGAAGCCGCCTTCTACATGGTCGGCGCCATCGAAGAGGCCGTCGCCAAGGCCGAGAAGATGGCGGCGGAAGCCTGATCATGAGCAAGGCTCTCGTCAGCCTCGTTCTTCTCGCCCTGGCGACGCCAGCGTCGGCGCAGGCCCAGGTCGGTGGAGATTTCGAGGCGATGGCGGGAGCCTGCGAGGCATTCGTGGCGGAAGGTCGTTTTCCGCCCGCGTCGGATGAGGCAAGCTTCTTTCATGGGAAGGGCTACAAGTCAGCCGCGTCGACGGTTCAAACCAACGAAGTGTCACGAACCTATACCTTGTCCGGCACGCCGATTGACCCGGTTCGGATCATGGTGGTTCGAGCCTCGCAGCCGGGCGGCGAGAGCTGTTCGGTACTGGACCTGAATGGGCCTGAAGCCGGTGATGGCTACATCACAAAAGCCAGGACCACACAGGCCTGGACCTTCGATAGCGATTCAAACGACGTGAACGGCAAGGGTGTTCTTTTCACCAAGAGCGTCGCCCAAAGCGTGATTTACATGGCGATATGGGGGACGGGAGGGACTTATCCTATTTCCGTCGCCACCTATCAAATCGGAACATCAGACTGATGGCTGGCAAACTGAACTTCTCCCTCGTCTCGCCGGAGCGCGAGGTCTTTTCGGGCCTCGTGGACCAGGTCGATGCACCGGGCGTCGAGGGCGACTTCGGCGTCCTGCCGGACCACGCCCCCTTCATGACCGCCCTGCGCGAGGGCCTGGTCACCGTCTATAACGGCGGCGCCAAGACCCAATACGACGTCCACGGCGGCTTCGCCGACGTCAACGGCGAGGGCCTGACCATCCTGGCCGAACAGGCGACCGAGGTCGTCGCGGGCTGATCGCCGAACGCGCATATTTCAGTTGACGAAAACGGCCCCGGCGTGATCGCGTCGGGGCCGTTTTCAATTTCTCCGAGGCGACCGTGAAGCGCGTAGCGACCCTGTTTGCGGCCTTGGCGGCGGTCGGCGGAATGTCCGGCTGCGCGGCCCTGGTCGAGCCGACACTGGACGCCAACGGATGTCGGCCCGCTATGGCGATCTATCAGCCCCCGGTGCGCCTGGGCGGGGCGGGCCAGGTCATTCATATTCCCGCGTCGTGCCCTTCGAGCGCGGCCTTGGAGGCGCGGATAGCGCGGGCCGACGCCCAAGCCAAGGTCGTGGCGGCGCAGGCGATGACAGACCAGGCATCCAATGGCGCGCCTGTCGGGGCCGTCCCGGCCCGTCCTGCGCCGCCGTCGCCGGTCGAGCCTGTGGCCGCCATCCTGAACGGTGTCGATGGATTCTGCGGCTGGTTCCTGGGCGACAAGCCCTATTCCCTGGAAGGGCTGCGCCAGGCCGCCTTCGACGCCGGCTATGGGCGCGGGGCGCCGGTGCAGATGATCCCTCTGCCGGAAATGCGCGAGGCGCTGTCCTACAGCACGATGGGCTTCACCGCCGTGATCGCCGATCCGCCCAGCGACGGCCATGGCATGGCCGCCTTCGTCACCTTCCACGATCCGGCCTGTCAGGTGCTGGTCTATGGCTATGCCGATGCGGCGCAGACGGCGCTGGGGCGGCTGGAAAGCCTGGGCTGGAGGAAGGACGGCGGGCCGATCACCCTGCCCGAGATGACGGCGCAGCGCTATCGCGGGCACGGGATGACCCTGACGGCGCACCGTCCCAGCGCGCCGGCGGAGAGTGCGCGGCTGGAACTGATCCTGAACCTGACGCCCGGCGAAGACTCCACGCGGGGGTTGCTGGAGTAGGCGCGGCCGGCTGACAGAACGGCGGCGGGCGTCTAAGACCGGCCCATGACCGATCTCATCGACATTCACGGCGTCTGCGCGCCCGGGTTCGAGGCCGTGCGCGAGGCCTTCGCCGCCAACTTCACCGATGCGCCCGAGGGGCTGAACGAACAGGCGGCGCGGTTCAGCGTGGTGATCGAGGGCGAGGCGGTCGTCGATCTGTGGGGCGGTTGGGCCGATACGGCGAAGACGACGCCGTTCACGGACACGACCCTGACTTCGGTGTTTTCGACCGGAAAGGCGGTGATGGCGCTGCTGGCGGCGACGGCGGTCGAGGCGGGGCAGGTGGATTACGACCAGACGGTCGCCTCGCTGTGGCCCGCATTCGGGGCGGCGGGAAAACAGGACGTGACCGTGGCCCAGTTGTTGAGCCATCAGTCGGGCCTGCCGGGCTTCTCAGAGGCGGTTGAACCCTCCATCTGGTTCGACGCCCAGGCCGTGGTTGAGAAGCTGGCCGCACAGGCGCCGATGTGGGCGCCGGGAACCGCGTCCGGCTATCACCCGATCACGGTCGGCTATCTGGCCAATGAGGTCTATCGCCGGGCGACCGGGCGGACCATGGGCCAGGCGCTGCGCGCAGACTTCCCCGACCTGGACCTGTGGATCGGCCTGCCTGACAGCGAACATGGCCGCGTGGCGCAGATGAGAAAGCCGACGGCGGCGCCCAGCCTGGGGACCATCGACCCGATCAAACAGGCGGCCTTCCTGGATCGCGGTTCGGCGCCGGGAGGGCGCGGGTCGGCGGAGTGGCGGCGGATGGAGATCCCTTCCGCCAATCTGCACGGCACGGCGCTGGGGCTGGCGAAACTGATGGGCGTGGTCGCCAATGAGGGGCGTCTGGAGGGGCGCTCCATCCTGTCGGGTCAAACGCTGGAGCAACTGACCCGCGAACGCATCCATGGTCAGGACAAGGTCCTGCCCTATACGATCAGTTGGGCGGCGGGCCTGATGCGAAACGACGGGCTGAACGTCTTTGGGCCGAACGCGGCCTGGGGCCATTACGGCTGGGGCGGGTCGATGGCCATGGCGGACCCATCGCAGCGCCTGTCGGCGGCCTATGTGATGACGCGCCAGTCGCCGCACCTGATCGGCGATCCGCGTCCCCGGCGCCTGCTGGAGGCGTTGTACGGCGCGCTTTAGACGGTTTCGGACAGGGCCACGGCGCGCCGTGCGGCACGCGAGCGGTTGAGGGCGCCCAGGGCGAAGACGGCCGCGCCGGTCCAGATGAAGACGAAGGAGACGATCCGCAGCGGGGTCAGCGCCTCACCCGTAAGGACGCCGCAGGCGAACTGAAGCGTCGGGGCCAGGAACTGGATGAAGCCGATGGTCGACAGGGGCAGGCGCCGCGCCGACCAGGCGAACAGGACAAGAGGAACCACCGTCGCCAGGCCGCTGAACAGCGCCCAGGCCAGGCCTGTGGACGAGGCGAAGCCGGCGGCCTGGCCATGGGTGGCCAGCCAGGCCAGGAAGACGGCGCCGATGGGCAGCAGCACCAGGCATTCGACGAACAGGCCGGTCTGGGCCGAGGCCGGGACGCGCTTTCGGATCACCGCATAGGCGCAGAACGTGATCGCCAGCGTCAAGCCGATGATCGGCACATGACCCAGGGCCACGGTCTGGACCGCCACTCCGACGGCGGCCAGGGCGATGGCGGCGGCGCTCCAGCGGTCGATCTTTTCGCGGAACAGCACAGCCCCCGCCGCCATGTTCAGCAGGGGATTGATATAGTAGCCGAGGCTGGCCTCCAGCGTCGCGTGATGGGTGGTGGCGAAGACATACAGGCTCCAGTTCGTGCCGATCAGCAGGGCCGACAGCGCCAGCCAGGCCAGGGTGCGCGGGCTGGCCAGCACCTGACGCGCCTCGCCCCACTGTCCCGCCATCAGCAGCACCGCCCCGGCGACGAAGACCGACCAGACCGCCCGGTGGGCCAGGATCTCGGGCGCGCCGAAGCCCGCCGCCGCCATGGCCATGAACAGCAGCGGCAACAGGCCCCACAGGGTGTAGCAGGCGACGGCCGTGCCGACGGCGCGCGGGTCGTTGGGGGCGGCGGAGGTCATGGGCGACTATCCCTCCACGCCTTCGCCGTCACTCTCGAGCTCGACCCGAGGATCGGGTGATCGGCCGCTGATGCGAACGGGTAGGGCATGGGCGCTTGTCAGGTCCGATCCGGGTCAAGCCCGAGGATGACGGTAGGTTGCAGCTACGGCGGATCACACCGTGATCGAACGATAGCCCGACGACGACTTGATGACGCCGGTCTCGTCCAGCAACTGGGCGATCTGGGCGGCGTTCAGGGCGGCGCCCTTTCGCAGATTGTCGGACACGACCCACAGGTTCAGGCCGTTCTCGACGGTCGGGTCCTTGCGGATGCGCGACACATAGACGGCGTGGTCGCCCGCCGCGTCGACGGGGGTGATATAGCCGTCGTGTTCCTGCTTATCGATGACCAGCACGCCCGGCGCCTCGCGCAGGATGGCGCGGGCCTCGTCGGGTGCGATGGGGCGATCGAACTGAATGTTCACGGCCTCGGAGTGACCGACGAAGACCGGCACGCGCACGCAGGTGACGGTGACCTGGATGTTCGGGTCCAGCATCTTGTGCGTCTCGTCCGACATCTTCTGCTCCTCGTCGGTGGAGCCGTCCTCGAGGAAGGCGCCGATGTAGGGGAGGACGTTGAAGGCGATCTGTTTGGGGAACTTCTTGGGCGTGGCGTCGCCCAGGCCGTAGATGGCCTTGGTCTGGTTCCACAGCTCGTCCATGCCTTCCTTGCCGGCGCCGGAGACCGACTGATAGGTCGAGACGACCACCCGCTTGATCTTGGCCGCGTCATGCAGCGGCTTCAGCGCCGTGACCAGTTGGATGGTCGAGCAGTTGGGGTTGGCGATGATGTTCTTCTTGGTCGCGTCCTTGATGGCGTCGGGGTTCACCTCCGGAACGATCAGCGGCACGTCGGCGTCCTTGCGGAAGGCCGAGGAGTTGTCGATGACGATGGGGCCGGCCTTGCCGATCTTCTCGGACCATTCCCTGGACACCGCGCCGCCGGCCGACATCAGCACCAGATCGACCTTGGAGAAGTCGAACTGTTCGATGTCCTGGCATTTGACGGTCTTGTCGCCGAAGGAGACCTCCACGCCCTTGGACTTGCGCGAGGCGATGGCGTGGATTTCATCGACGGGGAATTCCAGCTCCTCGAGGATGTTCAGCATTTCGCGGCCCACATTGCCCGTGGCTCCGACGATGGCGACGCGATAACCCATGTTTGTTGGTCCTTCGGACGCGCTAACGCTCGGCTCGCGGAGCCTCGCTGTTTGAGCGCGAGAATAGTGTGAGGAGAAGCAGCTTGCATTTAGGCGTTCGCAGCCGCGAAGCAATCGCTTTTCGGCGCGCGGGACTTTAAGCAGGGCCGCCATGACCTCCCGTACCCGCAACGCCTACGATATCCGCGTGGAAGAAGGCGTTCTGACGCCCGATCCGGCCCAGGCCGACGTCATCACCGCGCTGGAGCGGCTGGAGGTCGATCTGGCCAAGCGTGGCCTGTTCGGAAAGGCGCCGGAGGTGCGCGGCGTCTATCTGTGGGGACCGCCCGGACGGGGCAAGTCGATGCTGATGGACCTGTTCTATTCGGCGACGCCCGAGCCGCGAAAGATGCGGGCGCACTTCCACGCCTTCATGGCCCGTATCCACGACCTGGTGAAACAGTGGCGCGAGGGGGACGCCAAGAACCGCAAGGCCGTGTTCGGCACGCACAAGGGCGACGACCCCATCCCGCCGATCGCCAAGCTGATCGCCTCGGAAGCCCGGCTGCTGTGTTTCGACGAGTTGCAAGTCACCGACATCGCCGACGCCATGATCCTGGGGCGGTTGTTCGAGGCCCTGTTCGAGGACCGGGTGGTGCTGGCCATCACCTCGAACCGCGCGCCGGAGGACCTGTACAAGAACGGCATCAATCGCCAGCTGTTCACCCCCTTCATCGACATCATCCGCGAGCGTTGCGTGGTGGTCGAGACGGCAGGAGCGCGCGACTGGCGGCTGGACCGGATGACCTCGGCCCAGGTGTGGCACACGCCCGACGACCGCGCGGCGTTCGAGGACCTGTGGCACGAACTGAAGGGCGGAGAGCCGGAAGAACCGGCCCACCTGGCCGTGCTGGGCCGCGACGTGGTGGTGGAGCGCACCGTGGGCTCCATGGCGCGGGCGACCTTCAACGACCTGTGCGCCAGGCCGCTGGGGCCGCAGGACTATCTGGCCATCGCCCAGCGGTTCCACACCCTGTTTCTGGAGGACGTGCCGGTCCTGAGTTCGGCCAACCACCACGAGGCGCGGCGTCTGGTGACCCTGGTGGACGCCCTCTATGAGGCCAGGACCAAGCTGATCGTGCTGGCGGCGGCCAGGCCCGAGGCCCTCTATACCGAGGGGGTGGGGGCGTTCGAGTTCGAACGCACCGTGTCGCGCTTCAACGAGATGCAAAGCAAGGACTGGCTGGCGCACGTGCGGGATTGAACCCCCCTCCCAACGGCAGAAGGGAGAAAGAAAAAGGGCCGCGGATTGCTCCGCGGCCCTTCGTCATTCGATTGATGCTCGCTCTTAGGCCAGCGAAGCGTCGATGTCCTTGCAGGCCTGCAGCAGGCCCTGGACCGAGGCGACGGACTTTTCGAACATCGCCTTTTCTTCGTCGTTGGTGGTGAACTCGACCACCTTCTCGACGCCGTTCGCGCCGATCAGGGCGGGGACGCCGACGTAGAGGTCCGACAGGCCGTATTCGCCCGACAGCCAGACGGCGCAGGGCAGGACGCGCTTCTGGTCCAGCAGATAGGACTTGGCCATGGCGATGGCGGATTCAGCCGGGGCGTAGAAGGCCGAGCCGGTCTTCAAGAGGGCCACGATCTCGCCGCCGCCCTTGCGGGTGCGGTCCACGATGGCGTCCAGATCGGCCTGGCTCAGGAAACCGGCGGCGACGGCGTCGGGCAGGGGCAGGCCGCCGACGGTCGAGTGGCGCACCATCGGCACCATGTCGTCGCCGTGACCGCCCAGGGTCCAGGCGTGAATGTCCTGAACCGACACGCCGGTCTTTTCAGCCAGGAAGTAGGCGAAGCGCGCCGAGTCCAGAACGCCGGCCATGCCGACGACCTTCTCCTTGGGCAGGCCCGAGAACTTCTGCAGGGCCCAGACCATGGCGTCGAGCGGGTTGGTGATGCAGATGACGAAGGCGTTGGGGGCGTGGGCCTTGATGCCCTCGCCGACGGCCTTCATGACCTTCAGGTTGATGCCGATCAGGTCGTCGCGGCTCATGCCCGGCTTGCGCGGCACGCCGGCGGTGACGATGCAGACGTCGGCGCCCGCGATGTCGGCATAGTCGTTGGCGCCCTTCAGGGCCACGTCCTGGCCGAAGACGGCCGAGGCCTCGGCGATGTCCAGGGCCTTGCCCTGCGGGGTGCCTTCGGCGATGTCGAACAGGATCACGTCGCCCAGGGCTTCGCGCGCGGCCACGTGGGCCAGGGTTCCGCCGATCATGCCGGCGCCGATAAGGGCGATCTTCGCGCGAGCCATGGATGTCTCCGTTTATTGCGTGTGCGAAATGGGGATTAATCGTGCGGGCGGCATAGACCCCTCGCGCGCCTGTCGCAAGAACCTCGCTTTACGGCCTTGGTCAGGCTTGCGAAGGTCGGGCGACAACCGGAGGATTTCGATGCGCCGTTCATTCGCTTTCGCCCTGCTGCTGGCCGCTGCTGCAACGCCTGCTCTGGCCCAGACGCCGCCCGCCACCATCGGCGACCGCTATATCCCCGCGCCCTGGTGGATGCGCGATCCGGTCATCGCCTCGGTCGGCCAGGTGCGGGTCGAAATCCAGGCCAACCGCGCCTTCGTCTCGGCCAGCTTCCAGTCGGTGGATCGCAGCGTGACGGAGGCATCGCGCGCCGCCGCCGACCAGGTGCGGGCGCTGAGCCAGGCGCTGTCGGCCTATGGCGCGGAAAAGGTGCGGGTCGAGACCAGCGTCACCACCCAGCCCATCTATGACCAGTATCGCGATGGCGACGGGGTGATGCGCGACAACACCCGCGCCGACCGGATCGCCCGCTATCAGGCCGATGCGTCCGTGCGCGTCACCGTGCGCGACGTCTCGCTGATCGAGCGGGTTTACGCCACCATCGTCGCCTCGCGTCCGACCTCCATCAGCCAGGTCAGCTTCAACCTGGAGCCCGAGAACAGCTGGAAGGCCAATCTGCAGGCCGAGGCGATGAAGGATGCGCGGCGTCGGGCCGAGGCGGCGGCGACGAATGCGGGCGCGACCCTGGGGCGGGTCAGGATCATCGATCCGTCGGGCCGGGTGTGCCAGACCGACGTGCTGGCGGGCTGGCCCTCCTATGCCGCAGGGGGCGGGCAGGAGACGACGGTGGACGAGGTGGTGGTGACGGGATCGCGGGTTCAGAACCGCATGGAGTATGCGGCGCCACCTCCGCCGCCGCCTGCCCCGGCGGCAGGCGGGGCCGGCCCCAGTGAAACCGACATCGCGGCGGCGCGACTGGCGTTGCAGCCGCCGTTACAGACCCTGACCGACAGCGCCTGCGTCATCTACGGGCTGAACTGATGGGGTTTTCCGTCGCGCCCGCGTTCGAGGCGGGGTCGGTCGCGGGCGCCGACTGGCCGCTGTGCCATGTGCGGCTTCAGGACGATGCGCGGTTTCCCTGGCTGATCCTGATTCCCCGCGTCGATGGGGCGGTGGAGTTGGAGGATCTGAGCGCGGATCAGAGGGCGATGCTGATGGAGGAGACGGTGCGGGCCGGGGCGCTGGCCAGACAGCTGGGAGCGGTCGAGAAGTTGAACGTCGGCGCCATCGGCAACATCACCGCCCAGCTGCACGTCCATGTGGTGGGGCGCCGCCGCGACGACGACCTGTGGCCCGATCCGGTCTGGGGGCGAGGGCCTGCCGTTCCGTATACGGATGATGAGCGGGCGCGGTTGCTGTCCATCCTCCGTTCGTCATCCTAGGCCTTGTGCCTAGGATCCATACGCCCGGTTTCTACGACAGCGCACTTTGCGGATGCATCGGGCGTATGGATCCTCGCCACGAGGGCGAGGATGACGGCGGAAAGTCTCAAATAATATCCAGCGGCACGGCCTGGGTCGGCGGGGGGAAGGTCTTGTCCAGGCGTTCCAGGTCCTCCAGGTCGAACTGGATGTCCAGGGCGTCGGCGTTGGCCTCGACGTGTTCGATGCGGCCGGCCTTGGGGATGGCGATGACGCCGTCGTGGCGCAGGACGGCGGCCAGGGCCACCTGGGCCGGCTCGGCCGAATGCCGGTTGGCGATGTCCAGGATGAGGGGATGCTCCAACAGGCCGCCGCGTCCCAGGGGCGAATAGGCCATCATCGGCATGTCGCGCGCCTGCATCCACGGCAGCAGATCGTATTCCACCCCGCGCGAACCCAGGTTGTAGAGCAGTTGGTTGACGGCGCAGTCCTCGGCCCCTTCGATCTGCATCAGCCGCTCCATCGCATCCAGGTCCAGGTTGGACACGCCCCAGCGGGCGATCATCCCCTCGTCCACCAGTTCGCGAAACGCCTCCGCCGTCTCCTCCAGCGGGACGTGGCCCTCCCAGTGCAGCAGATAGAGGTCCAGCCGATCAACCTTGAGCCGTTCCAGCGAGCGTTCGCAGGCCAGCATCATCTTCATCTCCGAGGCGTTCTCGGGCCGCACCTTGGAGACGATGAAAACCTCGTCGCGGCGACCGGCGATGACCTCGCCCACCAGCCGTTCCGAGCGGCCGTCGCCATACAGTTCGGCCGTGTCGATCAGGGTCATGCCCAGGTCGATCCCGCGCGACAGGGCCTGCTGCTCCTGGTCGCGCCGGGCGGGGTCGTCGCCGATCTCCCAGGCGCCTTGGCCGAGGGCGTGAACGGTCGTACCGTCGGCGAATGTGACGAGGCGGGTCATGTCCGTCCTGAACGAAGCGTGGTGAGGCCACCACGGGAGGTTTGGAATGCGAACGCGGCTTATCAAGACCGACGGGCTTGTCCAACAGGTGCTGGAAGGCGGGTTCGAGAACGACAACGCGCCGCTGGTCCTGCTGATCCACGGCTTTCCCGAACTGGCGATCAGCTGGAGGGCCCAGGTCCAGGCGCTGGGCGCAGCGGGCTATCATGCCGTCGCCCCGGATATGCGGGGCTATGGCGGGACCGACAAGCCCGAGGGCGCTGCGGCCTATTCGATCCTGAATCTGGTCGGCGACATGGTCGATCTGGTCCGGGCGCTGGGCAAGACGTCCTGCGTCGTCGTGGGTCACGACTGGGGCGCGCCGGTGGCCTGGCATTGCGCCCTGCTGCGGCCGGACGTGTTTCGCGCCGTCGCGGGTCTGTCTGTGCCGTTCCAGCCGCGCCGGACCAAGGGACCACCCACGGCGGCCATGGCGGCCATCACGAAACGGGCGGGGCTGGGCGACCTCTATATCGTGCGCTTCCAGGCGGCGGACGCGCATCGGGCGCTGGAGGCCGATCCGGCGACGACGCTGAGGAAACTGTTCTACGCCTATGACGGGGCGACGCCGGCGGCGCGGAAATCGACCGGCTTCATGCCCGAGGGCGTGGCCTTGCTCGACACCATCGCCGACGACGCGACCCTGCCGCCGTGGATGGGCGCGGATCATTTCGAGGAGTATGTGCAGGCGTTCTCGTCCGGCGGGTTCTCAGGGCCGTTGAACTGGTATCGGGCGCTGGACCTGAACTGGTCGCAGACAGCCTTTTTGCAGGATCAGAGGATCACGCCGCCCGCCCTGTTCGTGGTCGGGCAGGACGATCCGGTGCGCCATTACGCCGGCGGCGCGGAGGCGGGGCTGAAGGACTGGGCTTTGGGGCTGACGCGCTCGGTGGTCGTGCCGGGCGCGGGACACTGGATCCAGCAGGAGCGGGCGGACGAAGTGAACGCCCTGCTGCTGGCGTTTCTGGGCGGCTTGCCTGCGAAGCCGTCATCCCAGGCGCAGGGTCTAGGATGACGGGCCAGAAACGTTACGCCGCCATCTGCTCGCGCACCTCGGCGACGATCTCCAGGCTGCGGATGCGGGCGGCGTTGTCGAAGGCCATGCCGGTGACCATCAACTCGTCCACCCCGGTCAGGGCGATGAAGTCGGCCAGCTTCTTCCTGACCGTGTCCGGCCCGCCGATGGCGGAATAGAGCAGGCGGCCTCCGGCGGCCTCGATCTGCTGCGGGCTCAGGACCGTGGCGATGTCATCGACCGGCGGGGGCAGTTTGCCGGGCTTGCCGGTCGAGAGGCGGGCGAAGCTTTGCTGCATGGAGGTGGACAGGCGCACCCCTTCGGCGTCCGTATCGGCGGCGAAGACGTTGACGGCGGCCATGGCGTGGGGTTGGGCCAGGCGTTCGGAGGGGGTGAAGCTGCGGCGATACAGCGCCAGGGCCTCCAACAGCAGTTCCGGGGCGAAATGGCTGGCGAAGGCGTAAGGGAGCCCCAGTTGTCCCGCCAACTGGGCGCTGAACAGGCTGGAACCCAGAAGCCAGATCGGCACACGCAGGCCCGCGCCGGGCACGGCGCGGACGGGCTGGTTCTCGGCCGCCGGCTCGAACCACTGGATCAGTTCGACCACGTCGCGCGGAAACTGGTCGGCGCCTTCGAAATAGCGACGCAGAGCACGGGCGGTGGCGCCGTCCGTGCCGGGCGCGCGGCCCAGGCCCAGGTCGATCCGGCCGGGGAACAGGGTCTCCAGCGTGCCGAACTGTTCGGCGACGACAAGGGGCCCATGGTTGGGCAGCATGACGCCGCCCGAGCCGACGCGGATGCGCTGCGTCCCCGCCGCCACATGGCCGATGACGAGGGCGGTCGCGGCGCTGGCGATGCCGGGCATATTGTGGTGTTCGGCCAGCCAGAACCGCCTGTAGCCCAGACGGTCGGCGGCCTGGGCGAAGGCCAGCGTCTCGTCGAGGGCGCGGCGGGCGTCGCCGCCTTCGACGATGGGCGACAGGTCGAGGACTGAGAACGGGATCATGACGCCTAGATCGGGGCTGGCGCGCGGCGTTCAAGGGCGAGAGGGCGGGAACCGCAACGCCGTCGGGCGCTTTAAATCGTCTCCACCATGAAAGAGCCGCGCCATGACGGACGCCGACCCCACCCCGCCCGAAAACTCGAAACCCGAGGCCGAGTGCGACGACGCGCGCGAAGCCGCCGACATGGGCGAGCGCCCGGACCTGGGCCACAAGGCCGACACCCTGATCGACGCCCTGGACGGCAGCGATTCGGGCTCCGACACCCGCGCGGGCTCGTTGCGCGGCGGATCGGCCGGCGGTTCGGACGACGACCCGGATTCGCGAAAGATCAACGAGACCCTCGCCGAGGAAGGCCGCGCCGAGGCCGATCCCGATTCCCCATCGGACGCCGGACCGGACGCCATCGCGGGTTCGGGGCGGAATTTCGAAGGCTCCGGCGGCGATCCGGCCGAGGGTGGACGCAAGGAATAGGCGCGCCACGCCTTGCCGCCGCCCCAAGCCTGCGCCACGGTGGCGCTTAGACCCTTCGGTCCAGGGACGCTTCTTCGATGATGCTTCGTTTGGCGGCGGTTTGCGCCGTTGTTCTGTTCGGCCTCGCCGGTTGCGATCGGGCGAACGCCCCGGCCCAGCCGTCCGCCAAGGCGGAGGCTGTCGCGCCGTCCGCGCCCGCCGAGAGGAAGGAGGCCGGTTCACCCGCGCCCCTGGCCGCGCCTGCTCCGGCCGCGGAGTCCGCACCTGCCACGCCAGCCTTCGCCCCCCTGTATCCCGGCGCCCGAATCGACGGCGCGCCCCTGGCGGCTGACGGCGCGGCCGGACCGGGCGGCCTGGTCACCTTCACCACCGACGCCTCGCCGGACGAGGTGGTGGCCTTCTATCGCCAGCGGGCCGAGGCCGCCGGGCTGAAGTCGGTGACGGGCATGAACCAGGGCGAGGCGCGGGCCTATGGCGCG
Organism: Brevundimonas sp.; assembly: GCF_032017145.1. Lineage (GTDB taxonomy): Bacteria > Pseudomonadota > Alphaproteobacteria > Caulobacterales > Caulobacteraceae > Brevundimonas. The sequence continues at coordinate 52 of NZ_DALZQC010000035.1, read as the reverse complement.
GCGGGCGACGCCGCCGACGGCCCATCCCTCCAGGTCGTCGCGGCCCCCGGCC
>NZ_DALZQC010000034.1:0-29479 GCF_032017145.1 Brevundimonas sp. | reverse complement strand
AGGCCGAACGCAGAGCGGCTTAACCCCGTCCACTTTCTCGGGGGAAGATCAGGTCCGCAATGGGTGGAGGCTGTGTGAAAACGCCTCCAGCTCGAGCGAATTAGGGTAGCCTCCTGAGGTCTTCAGGAGGTGGGTATGAGCCGCTTCGTTCAGGGTGCAGACCGCCGGCAGCCCACGCTGCTTCCCGAATGTCTGGACGACTATGTGGCCGAGGATAATCCGGTCCGGGTGGTCGATGTCTTCGTCGACGAGTTGGATCTGAAGGGGCTGGGCTTCGAGGGCATGACGCCCGCGGCGACGGGTCGACCGGCCTATCACCCGGCCATGCTGCTGAAGCTCTACGTCTACGGCTACCTGAACAAGGTGCAGTCGAGCCGGCGGCTGGAGCGCGAGGCGCAGCGCAATGTCGAGCTGATGTGGCTAACGGGACGGCTGGCGCCGGATCACAAGACCATCGCCGACTTCCGCCGCGAGAATGGCGCGGCGATCCAGGCGGCGTGCGCTCAGTTCGTAGTGCTGTGCCGACAGTTGGGCCTGTTCGGCGCGGCCCTGGTCGCCATCGACGGTTCGAAGTTCAAGGCGGTGAACACCCGCGACCGCAACTTCACCGCCTACAAGGTGAAGCGGCGGATCGAGCAGGTTGCCGAACACATCGCCGGCTATCTGCAGGACCTGGACACGGCGGACCGTCACGAGGGCGAGGCCGCTGAAGCGCGGTCGGGCCGGCTGGTCGAGAAGATCGATCAACTCCGCGCCCAGATGGCGATGCTGAAGGTCATGGAGGCCCAGGTCGAGGCCTCGCCGGACGGCCAGGTCTCCCTGACCGATCCAGACGCCCGCGCCATGGCGACGTCGGGTCGCGGCAGCGGCATCGTCGGCTACAACGTCCAGTCCGCCGTCGAGGGCGAGCATCACCTGATCGTCGCCCACGAGGTGGTGATGACCGGCAGTGATCGCGAGCAGCTGGCGTCAATGGCGGGCAAGGCCAAGGACGCGATGGGCGTTGAAGCGCTCGATGTGCTGGCGGACCGCGGCTACTTCTCCGGCGAGGAGATCCTCGCCTGCGAGAACCTGGGCGTGACGCCCTTCGTGCCCAAGCCGCTGACGTCAGGCGCCAAGGCGGCGGGCCGCTTCGGCAAGCAGGACTTCGTCTACTTGCCGGGTCAGGACGTCTACCGCTGCCCGGCCGGCGCCCTTCTTCCACATCACATGACGACCGTCGAAAGAGGCATGACCCTGCATCGCTACTGGGACCGGGCCAGTTGTACCGGCTGTCGCCTGAAGCCGCAGTGCACGCCCAGCATCGAGCGCCGGATCACCCGTTGGGAGCACGAATCGGTGATCGATGCGCTACAGGCCCGGATGGACTTGGCCCCGCGCGCCATGCGCACCCGACGACGGCTGGTCGAACACCCGTTCGGCACAATCAAAGCGTGGATGGGCCACACCCACTTCCTGATGAAGCGCCTGCCCAACGTGAAGACCGAGATCAGCCTCCACATCCTGGCCTACAATATGAAGCGGGTGATGGCGGTGCTCGGAACGAAGCCGTTGATGGAAGCGATCAGGGCCTGAAACAATGGCGTCTTGCGCCTCCGTACCTAGTGAACACGTCGGCGGCTCCGGGCGTTTCTACACGGCCTCGGTCGGCTTGAGACGTCGGCATTGCGCCTTAAAGCGTACTCACGCGCGGAACGTCGTGTTTACGGCACGTTCGTCATGACCGCTATGGCGCGTTGCGGACGCTGCGGAGTAGGGGAGGCAGGCGCCTTGCGCGTAAGCGGCCTTCGCGGAAGTTGGACTGCGCGTAGATGTCCGCCTTCCTCCTTGCGAGACTCCCTCAGCGCGAAGTGGACACCATATCGGCGACGTCCTGGCTGAACTGCAGGCGCGTGGCCGCGTCGCGGTAGAACATGTGGCCGCCTTCGTAGCAGCGATAGGTCATCGCGGCGCGCAAGGCCGGCGGGAGGATCTGTGCGGTCGCGGCGTCTCGCGCGCAGCTGGCCAGGGAATCGTAGCGCCCCGAGGCGACGAGCACTTTCAGGGTCGGCGACAGGGCGAGGGCGTCTTCGGTTGCGGGAAGGGGCGGGCCGATGCGGGGCGGGCCGCCGCCGCGGCGGATGGCTTCGCTGATGGCGGCCTGGACCACTTCGGGGCTGGCATCCTCAATGGTCGCATAGTTCCAGCGAGCGCCGACGCTGTCGGGGAAACGGTCGTGGGGGGCATAGCCGACCTGAACCTCGTCCAGCCCGACATAGGCGAGGTCTGTGCGGTAGTTCAGTGTGCGGCGCAGGTAGCGGCCGATCGCCGGGTTGAAGGCTTCGCGAGGGCTTTCGGTCAGTCGCATGTCGAAGATGTTCAGCGTCTTTCCCTGGTCCTGCAGCAGGCCGCGCAGATGCTGACGCGGTGTGAAGGTCAGGGTGGCGCGGTCGATCTGATCGGCGGGAACGCCGGTGAAGCGGGACAGATCGGAGATCGCCGCATCGCGCTCGATGTCCGTCAGTTCGGCGCGGCGGGCCAGGGCGGGTTCATAGGTGGTGCGAGCCCAAGTCTCGGCGGCCGCGCGGGCGGCCTCGGCAGTGGTTCCCAATTCGGCGGGCAGTTTGCCGTGGAAGAGGGTGACGGGCGCCAGGTCGACGACGCGCAGAGCCGTGGCGGTCTCGGATGGGAGGCGGATGGTGTTGAGGCCGTCGCCGCCGGAGATCAGGATCAGACCCTTGATTGGCACGCCCTGGCGCAGCAGGCGATAGCCGACGCTCGCGGCGCGGCCGGCGCCCCAGCTTTCGCCGGCGAGGAAGACGGGGCGATCCTGAGCGTCGTGCAGCAGGAGCCAGGATCGGACGAACTCGGCGACCGAGGCCACGTCTCCGACCGTGCCGTAGAATTCGTCGGCCGCCTGCGTGCTCGTGGGGCGACTGAAGCCTGTCCCGATCGGATCGACGAAGACCAGATCGGCCCCCGTCAGCCAGGTTTCGGCATTGTCGACCAGATGGTCGCCTTCCCCGCGACGGGGACCGGCGACTTCGAAATGAAGGGTCGCGGAGTTGGCGCCGGGCCCGCCATTCCAGACGAAGATGAGCGGGCGTGGCGAACGGCTGGGCACACGATAGGCGATGTAGCCCATGTAGCCGAGAGCCTCAGTGGTCTCAACGTCGCGGATGGCGACCCGGCCGACTTCGGCGATGTGATCGAGGCGGCCGTTCGCCAGGCGTATGGTCTGATGCGTCTCGACCGGCGCGGGCGGCACGACATCGCGTTCTGAGCGGGCGGCGCTCATCTCGGCGGCGTTGACGGGGAGAGCGGTCACGGCGGCCAGGGTCAGACCGCAGAGAAGGCCGGCCGTTCGTCTGGTGATCTGTGCGCGATGGCTCATGTGTCGGCTTCCCCTGTTTGCGAAAAGGTTACGCAGTCGCGTCCGCAAGCATTATGCAAACTCGACATCATGTTCCGGTGTCGAGGGCATGAACCTGCTATCTTGCGGCGCCAAGCGCATAGAGGCCATCGCGCAGAACGAGCGAGCTTCCCGCAATATCTATGCGCGATCTGTCGGCTAGTGGGGCGTGTGGCGGCGAGCGCAATCTTGCTCTCCTGGCTGTTCTTCACCTTGAATACGGCCAGATTTGCCGAGGAATGATGGCCTGAGCCTGCATGGCGGTCAGATGGGTCGGGCGCGTGTCCAAATTTGGCCGACGAATATTTCAACCGCTTGAATCAGGTCTCCTGCATGAAAGTTGTGTGACGATCCATTTGCGGACTGAAATAGGAAAGAATGTGCGGGTCGCGCGGGGTTAGCCTTTCGGCAGAGGCAGGATGACGGGGGATGTCGTCCGGCAAACCTGAAATGTAGATCGAGGGGATACGATGACGCGGATGTCGATGAAAAAGCGCCTGCTGGCCACGACCGTGGCGGGCTCCGCCCTGCTCCTGCTCGGTGGAGCGGGCTCGGCTTTGGCCCAGACCGCCTCGGCGGCGCAGGCGCAGGGCGAGACCCAGGCCGTGGACGACATCGTTGTCACCGGGTCGCGTATTCGCCGCGTCCAGACGACGACGGCCGCGCCGGTCTCGGTCATCGACGCAGAGGTGCTGTCGGAGCGCGGCTTCGTTCAGGTCGGTCAGGCGCTGAACCAGATCACCTCCGCGACGCCGTCGACGCCGGTCGCCAGCGGGTCCGGTTCGGCGGCGGGGTCCGGTCAGCAGTTCCCCAATCTATTCGGCTTGGGCGCCGGGCGCACCCTGTCCCTCGTGAACGGTCGGCGTTTCGTGACCTCGTCATCCGGCATGGGCGACCGGGTGGTGGACACCAACCTGATCCCGGTCGGTCTTCTGGAACGGGTCGATGTGGTCCAGGCGGGCGGCGCGGCCGTCTATGGCTCGGACGCCATCGCCGGCGTCATCAACTATGTCCTGAAGGACGATTTCGAGGGGCTGGAGGTGGACGCCCAATACGGCATCTCCTCGCGTGACGACTATCCGCAGACCAGCCTGCGTATGACGTTCGGCGACAACTTCCTGGATGGTCGCGCCAATCTGGCCGGCAATGTCGAATGGTCCAAATCAGACCCGCTTTATGGACAGGATCGGCCGCGTTCGAACCTGTCGCGGCTGACCGTCTCGAACGCGGCCAATACCGGTCCCGGCGACGGCATTCCGGCCGTGCGCGAACTGCTGGACGCCCATTTCTGGCCGTTCAACACCAACGGGCTGATCTTCTCGACCCCGGCGCCGGTCCAGGGCTTCCTTGTGCGCTCGGGCGGCGCGCCGCAGCAGTTCTCGGCCGATGGGTCGAGCCTGATCGCCTATAACACCGGCGTTGTCGCCGGCGTGCCCTTCGCCTCGGGCGGCGACGGCTTCGACTATCGCGATCTGGCGGCGCTCTATTCGGGCGTCGAGCGGTTCAATGCGAACCTGCTCGGCCGCTACGACCTGACGGACCGAATCAAGCTGAAGGGAGAACTGCTCTATTCGAACACCGAAGGGCGCGATCCTTACGGCACCCAGGGTTCGACGCGGACGGTGCTGAACTCCGCCGCGTCCGGCGCCGGCCCCATCGCCTTCTTCAGGACCAACCCCTTCCTGACGCCGACCGCCCTGGCCCAGCTGACCGCTGCCAACGCCGGCTTCGCCGCGGGCGCTCCTCTGTGGCTGTCCAAGAGCTTTTCCGACGCCCTGCCCACGCGGGAGTTCGTGACGGAGACGGACGTCTGGCGTGGCCTGGTCGCGCTGGAAGGCGACTTCGACTGGGCGGATCGCAACTTCTACTGGAGCCTGTCGGCCAGCCGCGGGATCACCAAGGGCGAGCGGTCGGGCTGGGACACCTGGACCTCGCGCCTGACCAATGCGGTCAACGCCACGCGTAACGGAAGCGGTCAGGCCGTGTGCGCCATCAACGCCGACGCATCGACGACCAATGACGACGCGGCCTGCGTGCCCATCAACATCTTCGGCACCGGCACGATCACCGACGAGATGCGCGCCTATGTCGCCGTGCCTGTCGGCGAGCGGTTCGAGAACACCCAGGACGACATCCTGGCGACCATCGGCGGGGAGATGTTCACCCTGCCGGCCGGCGCGGCCAGCTTCAGCCTCGCCTACGAGTATCGGCGCGAGAAGGCCGAGTTCAATCCCTTCGACGCCAATCAGCGCGGGCTGACGGGGTCGGGCACGCCGACGCGGGCCACCAGCGGCGCCTACGACACCAACGAGTTCTCGGCTGAAGTGCTGGCGCCGATCTTTGGCGGCGACTTCACCCTGCCGTTCGTCAACTTGCTGGAAGTGGACGGCGCCTATCGGATCGTCGACAACTCCATCGCGGGCAAGGCTGATGTCTGGGGCGCGGGCCTGCGCTGGGAAGTCGTTTCCGGCGTGATGGTGCGTGCGTCGCGCAGCCGCAACTTCCGGGCGCCGACCCTGGATCAGTTGTTCGCGCCGTCCAGCACCACCCTGGGCGCCATCTCGCAGAACCCGTGCGATGCGGACCGCATCAACAGCGGCGCCAACCCCGCCGTTCGCCTGGCCAACTGCCAGGCGCTGTTCGCCGCCAATCCCGGCTATGGCGCGCTGACGGGCTTCCAGGATCCGGGCGAGAACTTCAACAATGTGCTCATCACCACGGGGGGCAATCCGAATCTGAAGAACGAGATCTCGGACACGACGACCTTCGGCGTGGTGCTTCAGCCCGGCTTCGCACCCGGCCTGACGATCGTGGCGGACCGGATTCAAGTGGAACTGCGCGACGGTCTGTCGGCCTTCACGCCGCAGGACTTCTTGGCGACCTGTTTCGATTCCTCGCCGCAACCTTCTGACGTGTGCGGACAGTTCACCTTCAATGCTCTCGGCCAAGTGGCGACCGCCAACTCGACCACCTTCAATGCCGGCACGGTGCGATACGAAGGCGAGATCTACACGGTCAATTACGCCTTCGATGTCGCGGATCTGGCGCGGAGCGATGCGGACTGGGGCCGTCTAGAGCTAGGGCTGGAGGTCACCCACAACGCCTTGCTGGAAACCTCGGTCACCGGCTTCGACTACAATCGGACCGACGACACGACCCGGACGCCCGACTGGGTCAGCCGGTTCGACGCGCGTTATGCCCTGGGGCCTGTGCGCCTGAGCTATTCGATGAGCTATCTGCCCAAATCTCAGGTCAACCGGTTCGACACCATCGAGACGACACCGACGCCGTTGATAGAAGAGAACGTCCGCCACAATCTGTCGGGCGAATACCGTTTCGGCGACTATGCGGTGCGGGCCGGGGTCATCAACCTGACCGATGAAGAGCCGTCCTATCCCACGCGGAACTATGGCGACATTCTGGGCCGTCAGTATTTCGTCGGTCTGAACGCGCGGTTCTAGACCCTAACATCGTCCCCGAGCGTTTCGACGCTCGGGGACGGGACGGCATGAGATTTCCCGGAGAGCCTCCGACATGAAGATTTCCTACGTCCTGCGTCATCCTCTGTCGGTTCTGGCCGCCGTCATGCTGCTGTTGGGCGCGTCTCCCACCTCGGGGTCGGCGCAGACGATGCAGGTCACGCTTGCGCCCGGCGATGTCGATGTCGCGCGCGGCCTCGCCCGGATGGATGTCGAACTGAAGGTCTCAGCGATGGAGGCGCAGGCGGGGCAGGCCGTTTTGACCCTGCCGGTCGTCATCGCCAATACCGACACCATCGCCACGACCCTGACGGACCTGACGATAACCGACGCCCTGGGGCCGGTGCCGTGGACGGTGCGGGATGACCCGGTCGCCATGGTCTATGCGCGGCACTGGATCGCCGGACGCGCCGTCAGCGGGGATGTGACCGTCCGCTATCGCGCGCCCATCGACAATACGCCGCCGCGTCGGGGGTCAGGGCCGCCCTACAGCCTGCGCACCGAAGGCGGCGGGGTCTCGGGCGTCGGCAACACCTTCATCCTGCTGCCGGAAGATGACCGCGACTATCGCATCGCGCTGCGCTGGGACCTGACGGGGTTGGACGCCGGAGCCAACGCGACCTCCAGCTATGGCGAGGGCGATGTCGATCTGGAAGCGGGCAAGGCGGACAGGCTGTCCTCGACCGTCTTCATGGCGGGGCCGATGCAACGCGAGCCGATGCCGGTGTCCAACACCGGCTTCTCGGCCGCCTGGCTGGGTGAGACGCCGTTCAAGGCCCAGCCGCTGATGGCCTGGACCCATCAGTTGCATGGCTGGATGAGCCGGTTTTTCGCCGAGCCGGGCGAGCCGCCCTATCGGGTCTTCATGCGCTACAATCCGATCAACGCCGGCGGGGGCGTGGCGCTGACGCGGTCGTTCCTCGTCACCTATGGTCAGGCGACCGATCCGGCTGATCTCAAATCGACCCTGTCGCACGAGATGATCCACACCTGGACCCAGTGGGACGGGCGCGGCCAATGGTATGGCGAGGGGATCGCCGTCTATTATCAAGGGCTGCTGCCGTACCGCGCGGGGTTGATCACGGCGGACGACTATCTGGCCGACATCAACGACACCGCGCGTCGATATTATTCCAACCTCCTCAACGACACCCCGGACGACCAGATCGCGCCGCGCTTCTGGGAGGACAGCCGCATCCGTGTACTGCCCTATGATCGCGGCGGCCTGTATTTCGCGGTCGTCAACGGGAAGGTCCGTCGAGCCAGCCAGGGCGCGCGGTCTCTGGACGACCTGATGCTGGAAATGAACCGCCGTCGCCGCGCAGGCGAAACGGTGAACGAGGCGGTCTGGGTCGCGCTTCTGACCGCCGAACTGGGCGAGGACGGGCAAGCGCTGCATGTCGCGATGAAGGCGGGCGAACTGATGCTGCCCGAAGCCGACGACTATGGTCCGTGCTTTACCCGCTATGTGGGTCGGGCGCGACGGTTCGACCTGGGCTTCGACCCGAAATCCCTCGTCGGCGACGTGAAGACCATCCGGGGGCTCGTGCCCGGTTCGGCGGCGGAGCAGGCCGGAATCCGAAACGGGGACGTGGTCACCTATGCGGTGGCGATGGACGGAGTTCAGAGCAATCAGCAAGCGATGCTGGCCCTGCAGGTGACGCGCGGCGAGGACCGCTTCCCGGTGACCTATCTGCCCAGGGGTGACGAGGTCGACGTCTATCAGTGGCGGCGTGCGCCGGATGCCGCCGACGCCGCCTGCAAGACCTGATTAGGCGGCGGCGCGCGCAGCCGAATACAGCAGGCCGGCGGACGCGATGTCCTGCACGGCGTGGCCCAGCGACTTGTACACCGTGATCTCGTCGCTGCGGGTCCGCCCCGGCGCGGCTCCGGACAGGACGGCGCCGATCTCGGCCGCGATATGATCCTCGCCGATGCAGCCCGTCGCACGCGCGCGCAGGAACTCACCGCCATGGACCCGGACGTGTTCGGCGTGATCGACGATGAAGCGGCTGTGTGCGACCAGGTCAGAATCGATCTCGGCGGCGGACGGGCCGCTGGAACCGACGACGTTGATGTGGGCGCCGGGCATGACCCAGCCGCCTTCCAAGATGGGATCGACGGCGGCGGTGACAGTGCAGAGGATGTCGGCCTCCTTGGCCGCAACGCGTGGGCTGGCGACCGCCGAGACGGGGAGGCCGGTCAGGGCGCTCATCTCGGCCGCGAAGCCTTCGGCCCGCTGCAGGTCACGGCCCCAGACGCGGATGGACTCCAGCATGCGAACCTGGGCGATGGCGAGGATGTGCTCGGCCGCCTGACGGCCCAGACCTAGAACGGACAGAGCTTTCGCATCGGGACGGGCGAGCGCCTGGGTGGCGACGGCGCTGGCGGCCGCCGTGCGCAGCGCCGTGATCTCGCCTGCGTCGGCGATGCAGATCGGCACCCCCGTATGGCCGTCGAACAGGACGACGACGCCCTCGTGGGCCTTGCGGCCTGCGCCATCGGCGAAGACGCTGACGAGCTTGGCCCCGAACAGGCCTTCGTCGGAGAAGGCGGCGGGCATCAGGGCGAAGGTCCGGCCCTCGCCCAGGCCGATGAAGCTGCGCAGATTCTGACGCACCCGGCCGTCCGACAGGGCGGTCATGGCGTCGCCGATGACAGGGATCAGCCGGTCGGCGTGAAGTCCTACGCGCACCGCCGCGGCGTCGAAGACGACGAGGGAGGAGGCGGGGGAGGGCGAAGACGACATGCGCGGACGGATCCGGTGAGGCGACGGGGTTCGCGCAGCCTATCGCATCGTCCGTGGCTATTTCAGTCTTTCGTGGCGGCCGTCGATCGACAAGACGAAAGGATTATTCCGCCGCGTCGACCTACGATGGCGCGTTCCAAGCTCTTGCGAGTCCCGCCATGCGTTTCACCCGAAGATCCCTGATCGCTGCGGCGGCCGTCTCGCCCACGGTCGGTCTGACCTCGCAGACCCTGGCGCAAGAGGAGCGGTCGGAGCCGCCCCTGACCCTGCCTGCGCGCGGGGCGTTCGCGGCAATGCCGGTGACCTATCTGGACAGCGGATCGACCCACCCGATGCCGCTGGGCGCCCGCACGGCCCTGGAGGACTATCTGCGTTACAAGACCCGCGCGACCGCGGCGCCCGACCTCGACATGACAGCGATGGAAGAGAATGCGGTCCGTCAGTTCGGCCTGTTGGTCGGGGCCGATCCTGATGAGCTTTGCTTCGTCCAGTCCACGACCATGGGCGAGAACCTGGTGCTGCAGGCGCTGGACATGCCGGCGACGGGCGGACGGATCGTCACAGACGCCCTGCATTTCTTCGGCTCCTTCTACACCTATGGCGAACTGGCCAAGGCGGGGATGGATGTCGTCACCCTGCCCATGACCGCCGAGGGGCGGATCGACATGGCGGCGATGGAGGCGGCGGTGAACGCCCAGACGCGTCTGGTTTCCATAAGCCATGTCTCGACCATCAACGGCTTCGAGCATGACCTGAAACGGGTCTGCGATCTGGCACACGCCCACGGGGCCTATGTCTATGTCGATATCATCCACGGGGCAGGCTCGACGCCGCTGGACCTGAAGGCGGCGGGCGTCGATTTCGCGGCCTGCGCCTCTTACAAATGGCTGATGGGGGATTTCGGCCTGGGCTTCCTCTATGTGCGCAGGGCCGTGCAGGAGAAGATCCGCCGGCCCTGGTGGGGCTATCACCAGATCCGATCCTTTCAGAGCCACGCCTATCCCTATGATGCGCCGGGCCCAATGCCCGCCGATTATGCGGCGCGCGTGGACGCCACGGGTCGGTTCGCCATGGGCACGACCTCATGGACGGGCGCGGTCCAGCTCGATCATTCCCTGACTTGGATCAACCGGCTGGGCGTCGACGCCATCCAGAAGGCGCGTCAGCCGCTGGCGGATGCGGTGCAGTCGGAACTGCGGCGGCGTGGCTATCAGCCTCTGACGCCGTTGGACAGTCGAACGGCCCTGGTCGCCTTTGCGCTGAAGGATGCCCGGCCCAAACTTTCGGAGCGGCTTGCGGCGGCCAAGGTGCGGATCACCGTCTCACAGCACCGGTTCCGGATGTCGCTGGCGGTGTTCAACGACATGAACGACATCGACCGCCTGCTCGAAGCCCTGCCGGCGTCGCCGCCCGCCTGACGATCAGAAGGGGACGTGGACGCCCTGGTTCAGGGTGCGGGCCAGGTCGATCAGATAGCGGGCGCTGGCCAGATCCTGGGCCACATGACCCAGGGATTTGTAGATCGTGATCTGTTGCTCGGAGGTGCGGCCGGGTTTGAGGCCCAGGAAGACCTCGCCGATCTCGGCGACCACATGATCGTCGGCCACATAGGCGGCGCGCTTGGCCGACAGGAACTCCGCGCCCTGGGCGAGGACGCCGGCGCGGGAATCGGCGATGAAGCGGGCGCGGACGACCAGGTCGTCGTCGATCTCGACCGGACCGTCGTAGCTGGATCCCACCAAGTTCACGTGGCAGCCGGCGGGCACGTCTGTTGCGAAGAGGATCGGCTGGGCCGAGGCGGTGGTGGTGCAGACGATATCAGCCTCGGCGACCGCATCGGCGACCGTAGAGGCGGAGACCACCGGCAGACCGGTTTCCTGCGACAGCCGTAGGGCCAGTGCGGCGGCTTGTTCTGTTGATCGCCCCCAGATCGTGACGGACGACAGGCGGAAGGCGACGTGGAAGGCGCGGACATGGGCGGCGGCCTGTTCCCCGGTGCCGAGAACGGCCAGGCGCGAGGCATCGGGTCGCGCCAGGACCTGGGAGGCGGCGGCGCTGGCGGCGGCGGTGCGAATGCCGGTGACCTCGCCCGCGTGGACCAGGGCGGACAGGGCGCCCGTCGCGGGATCGAACACGACGACGACGCCTTGATGCGACTGAAGGCCCGCCGCGTGGTTCTGCGGATAGACGCTGACCAGCTTCGCTCCGAAGGCGCCGTCCGCCGACAGTGCGCCGGGCATGACGCCGAAGGCGCGGCCTTGGTCCAGGGGCACGATGCTCCGCAGCGGCTGGCGCGTCTCGCCTTTGGACAAGGCGGCCATCGCGTCCCGCATGAGGGGGATGCAGGCGGAATAGGTCAGATGCTTGCGGACGAAATCGCGGTCCAGGATCAGCATTCGAGGCGCCTGTTCAGGTGGCGATGAAGGGCGTTCCGGTGACGAAACTGCGGATGTCGCGGGTGAAGGCCATCAGGGCGGGCTGGTTGGTATAGGCCATGTGACCGCCCTCGTAGCGCCGCTGGATCACGCGATCGGAAGGATAGTCGCTCTGGGCCGCCAGATAGAGGGCCGGGCCGACGGTCGTGGTCAGGTCATAGATGCCTGTGCCGATCATCAAGCGGAAACGCGGATTGGCCTTGAAGGCCGCGACCAGTCTGGCGGGATAGTCGTATTCGTTGAACGGTCCGCCCGCCCCGCCGGTGGTATTGTAGTTCCAGATTTCGACGCCAGGCGCGAGCGGGCGATAGTCGGCCGCGTCGCGTTCGGGCGCCAGTTCCGTGCGCAGGTAGTGCTGCATCATCGGCAGGATGGCGTCCGACACCTTGGCGCCGAACGGATCCTGGGGGCGCTGGCCCTGCGCAGGCGACGGGCCGACGTAGCGGGCGTCGTAGATGCCCAGCCTTTGACCCCGGTCGGCGAGCAGTCGCCCGGCGAAGGCGACCTTGGATATGGTCAGGTCGCCATTGAAATAGAAGTCCGCGTCGATCCCGGTCAGTCGCTCCAATTCGGCGGCGACGGCGCGACGTTGCGTGTGAGGCAGGGCCTGCCCCTGAACCAGGGCGGCGAGATAGTCACTCATCCCCCAGGCATAGACGTCATCGATGTAGCGGTTCATCGAGCGGCCGTCCGTGTCGGCCTTGCCGTGATAGACTGCGATCGCCGCCAGGGCGGGCAGGTTGGTCGCATAGGCGATCATGTTGTCGACGCGCTGGGACGTCTCGATCATGTTCACCGCCTGGCCGAACAGGAAGACCCCGTCCAAGGGCATGTCCTGGGCAAGCTGCTCCGCCATGATGGCGGCCCGGATGGTGCCGTAGCTTTCGCCAAGCACATATTTGGGCGAGGTCTGGCGACCGTGATCGGCGATCCAGGTGCGGATGAAGTCCGACACGGCGCGCGTGTCCCCGTTGACGGAATAGGCCTCTGCGCGACCGTCCTCTGACCGCAGCCGCGTAAAGCCGGTTTCCGGCGGATCGACCAGGACGATATCGGCGACGTCGAGCAGGGTTTCCGGGTTGTCGACCAAGCGCGGGGGCGAGAGGGCAGGGGCGGCGGGATCCTGTTCCAGCTCGATCCGCTTCGGGCCCAACGCCAGCATGTGCAGGGTGGCGGACGAAGAACTGGGGCCGCCGTTGAAGGCGAAGATCACCGGCCGGGCGCCATGCTCGACGCCTTCGCGGATGTAGCTGGCGCAAACGAAGCGCACATGGGGCGCGCCCTGTGCATCCTTGACCACGGTCTCTTCCAGCCCGGCGGTGTAGTTCACGGACTGTCCGTTGAAGACGCCGGCGCGTCGCCGGCGCGGTTGGGCCGCGGATTGGACGCGGGCGGAAACCCTGCTGGCGGCCGCCAGCGCCAGGCCGGCAGCCGTCGCGCCGATGAGATGTCTCTTGGTGAGTGTCGTCATCGTCATCTCCGTGTTCGAGATTCAGTTTAGAGCCTGGCATCGTGACAATTCTTGCTTTGTCGCGGCTGGCGAGCGCGGACGCGACACAGGTGGCGCGCCCGTGTCTGCCGAGACGAATAATATTTGCGCGGAAGACGGAGCGTCTTCGGCTGGCGCTGGGTCTTGGCCAGCAAGGGTTCGGGGCGAGATTTCGGCTGTCAATCGCGAACATGGTCGATGCGCGATGGCGCCAGTTGATGGCTAAAGCAGTCGTCTGTTCGCGTCGCCGCTACCCAGTTTGAATAGTCCTTGCGGGCCTCCGGGGTTACGGTTGTCGTTCGCTCCCGTGGAGCCGATCAAACGCCCGGACACACGCCGCATGACCGCATCTTCCCCGACGCCGCCGTCCGAGCTGAAGCATGGGGTCGGCCTGGTCGATCTGGTGATGCTGGGCGCGGGAACGGCGATCGGGGCGGCGATCTTCACCGTGCTGGGTCCCGCCGCCGCCGTGGGCGGGACGGGCATACTGATCACCGTGGCCCTGGGGGCTCTGCCCATGGTCCTCTTCGCCCTGGTCTATGCCTATATGGCCTCGGCGGAGCCCAGCACGGCGGCGTCCTACGAATGGCAGCGCCGCTTCACCCATCCGCTGATCGCCTTCGTCATCGTCTGGCTGCGGGTGCTGAGCAATGCGGTGGTCATGATCGTGCTGGCGCGGGTGCTGGTGAACTATCTGTCCATGGTGATCCCGCTGCCGGCCAAGCCGGTCATGTTCGGCCTGTTCGCCCTGATCTTCGCCCTGAATTATGTCGGCGTCGCCGTGGCCGCGCGGGCGCAGACCGTGCTGATGCTGTTGCTGCTGGCGATCTTCACCGTCTTCGTCGTGGCGGGCGCGCCTGACCTCAAGCCGGGGCTTCTGGTTCAGGCGACTGCGGGCGGGTGGCTGCCGATCCTGGCGGCTCTGCCGCTGATGATCCAGCTCTTCCTCGGCATCGAGACCGCGACCGAGGTCGGTGACGAGGTGCGCAACGCCAAGGTGGTCGTGCCGCTGGGGATAGCGCTTGGGCTGGCGCTGACCGTCGTCGTCTACCTGGTGATCACCTTCACGGCCCTGAGCCTGGTCGGACCGCAAGCCCTGGCGACCAGCGACGCGCCGCTGCTGACGGCGGCCGAGGCGGCGCTGGGGCCGTGGGCGGCGCCTCTGATCGTCACCGCCGCCGTGGTGGCCCTGATCAAGTCGATGAACGCCGTCTTCCTGGTCTATTCCCGCTTCCTGTTCGCCATGGGTCGGTCGGGCGTTCTGCCGCCGGCCCTGGCGCGGATCCATCCCCGGTTCGGCACGCCGCATGTGGCGACCTTGGCGGCCTTCGCCGCTTCGTCGGCCGCCCTGTTCCTACCGTCCAGCCTGCTGTTCCTGCTGCTGGCGGTGAATGTGCCGACGATGATGAAATATCTCGGGACCTGCCTGGCCGCCTACAATGTCGCGCGCGCCCACCCGGAGGTGCATGATCAGGCCCGGCTTCGGTTCAGCCGGCCGACGGTCAAGACTCTGTCCGTACTGGGCGTCATCGCCGCCGTCGTCATCGCCGCTCTGGGCTTCAGCACCGACTGGCGGCCCTATGTTCTGCTGGCCGTCTGGCTGGCGATCGGTCTGGCCTATTACGCTTGGCGCCTGAGGCGTCAGACGCCCTGACGCACGGGCAGTGCGGTTGTCCGTTTCATTTCCGACAGGGCGACAGTTGAGCTGATATCGATGACGCCGGGCAGTTTCAGGATCTTACGAAAGATGAAGTCCTGATACCATTTGATGTCGGGGGCGATGACCTTGATCATGGCGTCGCGCTCGCCCAGCACCGAATAGCATTCGACGATCTCGGGGATGGCGGCGATCTCGCGGATGAACTTCTCGCGCTCGTTTTCGGCGAGATTGTTCATCTTCAGCTGGGCGAAGATGTGCATGTGGAAGCCCATGCGCTCGGGATCAAGAATGGCCACCTGCGCCTTGATGTAGCCCTCCTCGCGCAGGCGCTGGATGCGCCGCCAGCAGGGCGATTGAGACAGGCCCACACGCTCGGCCAACTCCGAGGTGGAGATGGAGCAGTCTATCTGCAGCTGCTGCAGAATGCGGACGTCGATGGCGTCCAGGCCGGTGGACATCGTCTAGTCTCCGATTTGCCGATACAGCGCATTAGCTATCCAATCCTTTGAAGGCGCAAGCGGCGATACGCAAAGAAGCTGCGGCGCCACGACGGTAACAATGCAGGGGTGAAGGACGACGCTCGGTCGTCCCCGACGGGCAAGCCATTGCGACAGACGACTCTCTCAGCCGCAGCCCGCGGCGGCCCGGAACCGCAGGCGTGATCGGGCGCGACGCCCCGGCGCGGGCGCCGATCTACGACATCAGGGACTTCGCCGCCTTCGGACGATCCCTGTATCGGCACATGCCCCTGCCGGCCGAGGCTTCGATCCTGTTCGAGAGCACGGTTGCGGAACCCGAACGCTTGCTGGCGCGCCTCGTCGCCGACGCCTTCGCCTCGCCAGTGACGGACCGGTTCGAAAGCGTGTTCGGGCGCGGCAATCCCTATCTGCTGGCGGCCTTGGCCCAGCGTTATGGCGTGGACGAACAGTGCATCCTGCCGACCACCGGCGTCTGCAACGGCGTAGCTCAGGTGCTGGCCGGGCTAGTCGCGCCCGGCGACCATGTGCTGGTCGAGACGCCGGGCTTCGACGTGCTGTCCGATCTAGCGCGGCTTGCAGGCGCGGAGGTCGAACTGCTGCCGCGAACCGGCGACGCCTTCGCCTTCGATCTCGATGATCTGCGGGCGAGGCTGAAGCCGGACACGCGGCTGGTCATCATCACAAACCTGCATAATCCATCCGGTCATCATCTGGATGAAAAGGCGCTTCAGGCCCTGGCCGGCGTCGCGGCGACCGTGGGCGCCCACGTGCTGGTGGACGAGGTCTATGCGGATTTCGCCGGCGACGCAGGTTATCTGCCCGCCGCGCGCCTCGCGCCCAATCTGATCAGCGTCAACAGCCTGACCAAGGTGTTCGGCCTGTTCTCGCTGAGATGCGGCTGGATCTTCACGACGCGGGCGCTGGCGCGGCGGATCGCCAACGCCAGCGCAGGACGCGAGTTTGGGGTGTCGAAACTGACCCATGCCATCGGGGCGCTGGTGGTCGAAAATCCCGCGCCGTTCGAGGCCCATTGGCGCTCGGTGCTGACCCAGAGCCGGCCGGTGGTGGAGCGTCATCTGGCGGCCATGCGCGCCGACGAATTGATCGAGGGCGAGTTGCCGCCCTATGGCTGCATCGCCTTTCCCAAGGTCGTCGGTCACGCCGATACGCGTAGGCTGGCGGAGGTCCTGTGGCGCGACCACGACATCGTCACAGCGCCGGGCGAGTTCTTCGGCCAGGCGGGTCATATGCGATTGGGGTTCGGCGTGCCCGCCCCGGCCATCGACCGGGGACTGGCGAAGTTGCACGAGGCCCTGTCAGCGCTGCGGCGCTCGGGCTCGCCCTCCGTTTCACGTCCTGCCGCAACGCGTTGAGGAGACGTCCATGCGTCGCTTGCTGACCCCGATTCTTTTCGCTGCCGCCTGGCTTGGGGCGACCTCCGCCATGGCGGAGGTTCAGCGGTTTGCGGTCATCTCCAGCGGCGAGAATGTCGGCCACCTGTTTGTGGATCAGGTCGGCGATACGGTGGATGTGGATTATCACGTCGACAACAACGGTCGCGGTCCCAAGCACAAGGAGCATCTGGTTCTGGGCGCCGACGGCATGCCGCGACTCTGGACCATCGAGGGCGTGTCGCTGTTCGGCGCGCGCGTCGATGAACGGTTCGAGCAGGGCGACGGGATGCTGCGCTGGCGCAGTCAGGCGGACAGCGGCGAACTTCCCGCACCTGCGCCGAGCCTCTATATCGCCAATGACGACAGCCCCTGGAGCCTGGCCCTCTACGCCAATGTGCTGAAGGCCGCGCCGGAGCAAAGCTTGGACGTGACGCCCGGCGGTCGATTGACCTTGACCGCCGTCCGCAGCCAGGCCTTCGGCCCCGACGCTCTGCCGGTGACCCTCTATCGCCTGACCGGACTGGAGCTTCAGCCCGGCTACGTCATGCTGGACGACGCCGGACGAATGGTCGCCGAGTTTTCAGGCAGCCAGATCACGGTGCGCGAGGGTCTGGAAGCGACCGCGCCCGAACTGATGCGGATGACAGCGGCGCTGGAGGGCGAGCGCATCCATGCGCTGCAAACCCAACTGGCGCACAGCTTCGATGCGCCGGTGCGCATCCGCAACGTGCGGATCTTCCAGCCGGAGACGGGCGTTCTTTCGGCCCTGTCGTCGGTGACGGTCTTCGGCGACCGGATCGCCGCCATCGTGCCCGAGCCGGACACCCCCACCGCCGGCGGAGACTACGAAATCGACGGCCAGGGCGGGACGCTGGTGCCAGGCCTGCACGACATGCATTCCCACAGCACCCTACAGACCGGCTTGTTCTATCTGGGCGCGGGCGTGACCTCGGTTCGGGACATGGGCAACGCTAACGGCTTTCTGCTGAACCTGACCCGCGACATCGACCAGGGCGTGGCCCCCGGACCGCGCATCGTCCGCGACGGCATGCTGGAGGGGCGCAGCTCCTATTCCGTGCGCACCGGTCTGTTGGCCGACACATTGGGCGAGGCGCTGGAAGACGTGCGTTGGTATGGCCAGCGCGGCTATCGCCAGATCAAGATCTACAACTCCCTGCACCCCGACTGGGTCGCGCCGGTGGCGCTGGAGGCGCATCGTCTGGGTATGGGGGTGACGGGCCACGTCCCGGCCTTCGTTACGCCGGACCAGGCCATCGAGGCCGGCTATGGCGAGATCGCCCATATCAATCAGCTGATGCTGGGCTGGCTGCTTCAACCGGGTGAGGATTCGCGCACCACCCTGCGCCTGACTGCCATGGCGCGGGCGGCGGACCTGGATCTGGATAGCCTGCCGGTTCGGCGCACCCTGGCCTTGATGCGGGTGAAGGGGGTGGCGCTCGACACGACGGCCGTGGCGCTGGAGGTGCTGATGCTGAGCCGTGCCGGCGAAGTCCCGCCGTCCGCCGTCGGCTATGTGGACCATATGCCGATCGGCTATCAGCGCTACCGTCGCCGGTCCTTCGTCGATATCGACAGCCCGGCAGTGGACCAAACCTATAAGGCGGCGTTCCAGAAGCTGCTCGACACCGTGAAACTGCTCCACGACGGGGGCGTGCAACTGTTGCCCGGCACGGACGCGGGCACCGGCTTCACCGTGCACCGCGAACTGGAGCTCTACGTCAAGGCGGGGCTGACCCCGGCGGAGGCCCTGAGCCTGGGCACGCTGAGGGCCGAACAGTATCTGGGGCGCGACCAGTCGCTGGGCAGTATAGCGCGCGGCAAGCTGGCCGATTTGTTCCTCGTGCCCGGCGATCCGACGCAGGACATCAACGCCATCCGCCATATCCGCATGGTGATGAAGGGCGGGGTGCTCTACTTCCCCAGCGAGATTCACCAGGCGCTCGGCATTCGGCCCTTCGCCGATCCGGTCGTCATCCAGTCGCCGAAGGCGCCGGAAGACACGGCGGCGGGTGCGGCGGGCGAGAGCTTCCTGTTCGGCGAGGGGATGGACGATGACCATGGTCACTGAGCACGCGCCACGCCGATGGACGGCCGCGCTCGGCTTGGTCTTCGCCGCCCTCGCCTTGGCCGGGCTGGCCTTGGGCGCGACCCCGGCTCTGGCGCAGGCGGGGCGTTCCGACGCCGTCTCGGTCCCCGCGCCTGTGGTGACCCGCCACGAAACGACCATTCGGGGCCAGCGCATCGCCTATACGGCCACGGCCGGCGAGACCCTGTTGCGCAACGATCGCGACGAGCCGACGGCCTCGATCTACAGCTTCGCCTACGTCAAGACAGGGGGCGAGCGCGATCGGCCGGTCATGTTCGTTTTCAACGGCGGGCCGGGATCGTCTTCGGTCTGGCTGCACATGGGGGTGGTGGGTCCGCGCCGGGTTCAACTGGATCGCGAGGTGAACCCCAGCAATGTCCCGCCGTTCGGCGTGGTCGACAATCCCGACAGCCTGCTGGACGTCGCCGATCTGGTCTTCATCGACCCGGTCGGTACAGGCTTCAGCCGCATCGTCGGCGTCGGCAAGCCGGAGGACTTCTACGGCGTGGACGAGGACGCCGAGAGCGTCGCTCAGTTCATCGAGCTGTGGCTGACGCGAAACAATCGCTGGAACGCGCCCAAATATCTGATGGGTGAAAGCTACGGCAGCGCGCGGGCCGCGCTCCTGCCACGCGCCCTGATGGGCGGGCCGACCTATGGCGGCGTGATGCGGGGGATCACGGTCAATGGCGTCGTCCTGCTGGGATCCAGCCTGAACGGCGCCGGGACGGCCGGGCTGTCTCCGTCGCTCGGCGCGGCCCTGAACCTGCCCGCCATGGCCGCCACGGCCTGGGCCCATCAAAAGATCGATCGCCGGGGTCTGACCATCGAAGCCTTCGACGCCGAAGTCACCAGGTTCGCCACCACCGACTATCTGGCGGCGCTGGACAAGGCGGCCGCCGGACGCCTGGACGACGCCGAACGGGTTGCGGTCGCGGCGCGTCTGGCGGCCTATACCGGATTGACGCCAGAGGCTTGGCTGCCCGGTTTGACGATGTCGCCCAAGGCCTTTTCACAGCAGCTGCTGGCGGCCGATGGACTGACGGTCGGCCTCTACGATGGTCGTTACACCCTGCCGTCGGCGCATGACGGCGGCGAGCCGGTCGCCGACGACCCGGCCATGGGCCGTTATGTGCCCGGCTTCATCGCCGCCTTCCACCAGATGCTGGCCGAGGATCTGAAGGTGCAGGAGGACCGACCCTATGGCGCCATCGTCTGGCGCAACCTGCTCTTCGGTTGGAACTGGAAACGGACGGGCGTGCCCGAGGGGCAGTCCTTCGCCGGTGATCTGGCCACGGCCATGCGTCGTAACGGCGACCTGAGAGTCCTGGTGGCCAGCGGCTATTTCGACATGGTGACGACCCCGGCGGCGGCCCACGACGCGCTGGTGAAGGCGGGAGTTCCCGCCGAGCGGCTGACCATCCGAAACTATGAGTCCGGCCATATGCTCTATCTCGGCGACACGGCGACGGCCTTTTCCGACGACGTCCGGGCGCTGGTCCGCGACGAACGCCGATGAGCGCGAAGGGAAGGGAGCTGATGCGGTTGAGACCGACTGAGCGTGTCCGGGGCGCCGCTTTATCCGTCTTGGCCCTGATGATCGTCGCCGGTTCGGGCGTCGCCCCGGCGATGGCCCAGGTCGTCGCCGCACCGGCGTCCACCGCGTCGGCGCTGATGGCGCCCCGACGCTCGATCACCCATCATGCCGGCCGCTTCAACGGTCAGGCCGTCGCCTACACCGCCACCGTCGCCGACAATTTCGTTCCTGGCCCAGACGGGCGTCCGGGCGCGTCGGTCATCACCATCGCCTATACGCGCGACGACGTCGCTGATCCCGCAATCCGGCCGGTGATCTTCGCCTTCAACGGCGGGCCGGGCGCATCCTCGTCGCCCCTGCACATCTCGGCCCTGGGGCCGATGCGTAAGGCGCCGGCAGGCCAGAGCGGTCTGGTCGACAATCCGTTCAGTCCGCTGGATGCGGCGGATATCGTCTTCATCGATCCCGTCGGCACCGGCTTCAGCCGCGCCCTTCCCGGCGTGGACGACAAGTACTGGTACACCGGCGCCACCGACGCGAAGGCGGTGCAGACGGCCATCCTTAACTGGCTGAAACTCAACGGTCGCGAAGCCTCGCCGCGTTATCTGGCCGGCGAGAGCTACGGCACAACGCGGGCGGCCCTGATCGCCGCCGACGCCGAGACGCTGAGCTTCGACGGCGTCATGCTGATTGCGCTCGTCGCGCCGCTGACCGGGCGAGAGATGCCCTTCGTGGCGAGCCTGCCGACGATGGCCGCCGGGGCTTGGCATCACCAGAGGATCGAGCGAGCCGGACGCACCGTCGATCAGGTTTACGACCAGGCGCTGGCGTTCGCGCGAACCGACTATGTCGAGGCCCTGATCCAGGGCTCCAGCCTGCCGGCGGCCGACCGACGCCGCGTTGCGGACCAGATGTCCGCCCTGATCGGCTTGCCGACGGATCTGATTTTGGCCGAGAACCTGCGCATCTCCAGCAACACCTGGATGTTCAATCTGTTGAAGGACCAGGGCCTGCGCACCGGCCTGCTGGATGTCCGGGTCACCTCGCCCATGGAGGCCGGGGCGCTGGGCGCGCTGGATGATCCGTCCCTCGGCGTCGTGCCCAAGGGCAGTGTCGGTGGACCCGCACCGACCCCGGCCAGCATCGGTCCGATCGTCAATCAGGCCCTGGGCGACTATGTCCGCGACACGCTCGGCTTCACGACCGACGAACCCTACTACAGCCTCAACTTTCTGGTGAACGCGGCCTGGTCCCATGGGGATTCGCCCCAGGCCATGGAAGGGCTGGCCAAGACGTTGCAGGCGCGGCCGGACATGCGACTGTTCTGGGCGGCGGGCTATTACGATCTGACCACGCCGGCCTATGCGGGCCGCTATGTGCTGGATCAGGTGGGCGTGCCGGCCGAACAGCTGACCGCCGCCTATTTCGCCGGGCCGCATGGGGTCTATGACGGTGAGGATAATCTCGCGCGGTTCAACTCTGCGGTCCGGTCCTTTGCGATCAGAACCACGCCCTGAGCCCCCTTGGAGTTTCGCCTAAGAGCGGTGACGGGGGATCGAATAGCTGGGGTGCTGCTTGGTGGCTTACAGGAGAGAGGGATCGTCGACCCTGAGAATGCACGCGCCGAGGACCGCTCCCGGCGCTTTTCAGGCCGGATAGACAACCCGCCATAGGGTGACTTGCGTTCATTCGGCGTTCTCGAAGTTGGGTACGCCGCTTGCCTCGTCGTTCCGCTCTCCTATTCAAAAGCCTCGATCATCGACGTTACGGCTTCGCGTTGCTTATCATTGAGGTTCGACCAAGCTCGAATCAAACGAGCTGTTCCAGGACGTTCGCCACAACGCTCTCCCACAAGCTCCGCGACATCGCACTTCAGCGCTTCCGTAGCGAGCATCAGTTTCGATGACGCTATACGATTTGCCCCGGTTTCATATTTCTGGATCTGCTGAAAGCTAACGCCAATCGCTGCCCCCAGCCGACGTTGTGTCATTCCCACAGCTTCGCGGCGGTCGCCGATAGCCTTGCCTATTGCGACGGCCAGTCGCTTTTCATAATCGCTCATAAGCCGAAGTAACGGTTCAAGGCGGCCTGATCGCAAGAGCTGTTTTGGAAATCTGGCAGGCCGCAACCTCGTGTGACCGATGTCACCTCTGATCCGCTACCGAAAATCCCGCGTCCTCGGTCTGATCGTGTCGAGGTGAAGATCGGGAATGTAGATGTCCCGGACCTTGATCGCACGATGCGGGGCGTCACGCGCATCCGGCGACCCGCCGCGGTGGAATTCGTCGCCGCGCCCATGGGGCAGGGGGAAGGCCCCGCCGCGGTCGCCGACGGATGCGAGGAGGGCCGATGCGTCGTGAAGTCTGGTCGCGACGATGTGGACGACGTCGCCCTCACGCTGAACCTTGCCGTCGACGACGAGCATGGAGGCCGACAGGACGATGCGGCGCTGCTGTTCGTAGAGGCTCGGCCAGATGACGAGATTGGCCACGCCAGTCTCGTCCTCGATGGTGATGAACATGACCCCCTTGGCGCTGCCGGGCTTCTGACGGACCAGCACGAGGCCCGCGACGCGCGTCAGCCGACCGTCGCGCCTGGCGGTCCCATCGGCGCAGGTCATGACGTGGCGTGACTGCAGATCGCCGCGCAGGCAGCTCAGCGGATGATCGCGCAGCGTCAGGCCGATGTGGCTGTAGTCCTCGACCACTTCCCGTCCAGGCGTCATGGGCTTGAGACCCGGATGGGGTTCTGAGATTTCCGGCTTCTGCTCGTGGGCGTCGGCGGCGGCGAACAGGGGGAGGGGGTCGTCCCGGAGCCCCTTTATGGCCCACAGCGCGTCGCGGCGGTCCAGATCCATATCCGGCCTGAAGGCGTCCGCCTCCGCCAAGCGGACCAGGCTGGCGACCCGGGCCCCGGCGCGTCGCCACAGGTCGTCGACTGAGCGGAAGGCGCCGTCCGTCCGCGCCGCCAGGAGGCGGGCGGCGTCGCCGTTCACCAGGCCGCGCACCAAGCGAAGGCCGAGGCGGACGGCAAGGCGACCCTCCTCGCCCGCAGGCTCCAGGGTGCAGTCCCAGCGGCTGGCGTTGACGCAGACCGGCCGGATCTCGACGCCGTGCTGCTGGGCGTCACGGACGATCTGCGCCGGCGCATAGAAGCCCATGGGCTGGGCGTTCAGGAGCGCGGCGCAGAAGACATCCGGGTGATGGCATTTGAGCCAGGAGGAGGCATAGGCGATCAGGGCGAAGGAGGCCGCATGGCTTTCCGGAAAGCCATAGGAGCCGAAGCCCTCAAGCTGGCTGAAGGTCTTCTCGGCGAAGGCGGCGTCATAACCGCGTTCGACCATGCCGCTGATCAGCTTGTCCTTGAAATGGCTGACCCCGCCGGTGAATTTGAACGTCGCCATGGCCCGGCGGAGTTGATCGGCTTCCGAAGCGGTGAAGCCGGCGCATTCGATCGCGACCCGCATCGCCTGTTCCTGGAAGAGCGGCACGCCCAGGGTCTTGCCCAGCACCTTCTCCAGCTCGGGCTTGGGATAGACGACGTCCTCCTTGCCCTCTCTGCGGCGCAGATAGGGATGGACCATGTCGCCCTGGATCGGGCCGGGGCGGACGATGGCGACCTCGATGACCAGATCGTAGAAGGTGCGCGGCTTGATGCGCGGAAGCATGGCCATCTGGGCCCGGCTCTCGATCTGGAAGACGCCGAGCGTGTCGGCCTTCCGGATCATCGCATAGGTCCGGGGGGCCTCGGCCGGGATGGTGGCGAGGTCGAGCGCGATCCCCTTGTGTTCGGCCAGGAGGTCGAAGCCGCGCTTCATGCAGCTGAGCATGCCCAGCGCCAGGACGTCGACCTTCATGAACTTCAGGACGTCGATGTCGTCCTTGTCCCATTCGATGACCTGGCGATCCTTCATCGCCGCTGGCTCGATCGGAACCAGATCGTCCAGACGATCGTGGGTCAGGACGAAGCCGCCCGGATGCTGGCTGAGGTGGCGCGGGGCGCCGATCAGCTGGCGCGACAGCTCCAGCGCCAGGCGAAGCCGCCGGTCCTGCAGATTGAGGTTGAGGTCCTCGACGTGTTTGTCTTCGATTCCTTCGCTGGAATAGCTCCAGACCTGGGACGCCAGGGTCTTGATCAGGTCTTCGCTGAGACCGAGCGCCTTGCCGACGTCGCGCAGGGCGCCGCGCGACCGATAGCGGGTGACGACGGAGCACAGGGCCGCATGGTTGCGGCCGTAGGTCTCGAAGATCCACTGCATGACGATCTCGCGCCGCTCATGCTCGAAGTCGACATCGATGTCCGGGGGCTCGCGGCGCTCCTGGCTGACGAAGCGCTCGAACAGCAGGTCGTTGCGGCCCGGGTCGATCGAGGTGACGCCCAGGACATAGCAGACGGCGGAGTTGGCGGCCGAACCCCGACCCTGGCACAGGATGTCCTGACTGCGGGCGAAGCGCACGATCGAATGGACCGTCAGGAAATAGGGGGCGTAGTCGAGCTGGCCGATCAGATCGAGTTCGTGCCGAAGCGTCTTGCGGACCCTGTCCGGCAGCCCTTCCGGATAGCGGTCGGCGGCCCCGGCCCAGGTCAGCTGTTCCAGCGTCTGCTGCGGCGTCATGCCCGGCGTCGAGACCTCGTCGGGATATTGATAGGCCAGCTCATCCAGCGAAAACCGGCAGCGGTCGGCGATCTCGACCGAGCGGGCCAGGGCCTCGGGATAGGCCTTGAACAGGCGGTGCATCTCTTGGGGCGGCTTCAGATAGCGATCGGCATGGCGTTCGCGCCGAAACCCCAGTTCGTCGATGGTGCAGCCGTGCCGGACGCAGGTGACGACATCCTGCAACAGGCGTTGGTCCGGATGATGGAAGAGGACGTCATTGGTCACGACGGTCGGCACGCCGGCCTGGGCCGCCAGGGTGGACAGGTCGTGCAGGCGCAGCGCATCGCCGGGGCGGCGGCGCAGCGTCAGGGCCAGATAGGCGCCGGCCGGGAAGGTCGCCTTCAGTCGTCGCAGATTGGCGGCGCAGGCGTCGTCCGCCTCGTCGGGGACGAGGACGGCGATCAGGCCTTGCGACCAGTCCTTCAGGTCCGCCCAGTCGAGATGGCATCTGGCCTTGCCGGCGCGGCGCTTGCCCAGGGACAGCAGACGGGTCAGGCGGGAATAGGCGGGGCGGTCGGCCGGATAGACGAGCAGGCCGGTTCCATCGACCAGGTCGAGGCGGCAGCCGACGATCAGCCGTACGCCGGAAGCCTTGGCCGCCTCATGGGCGCGCACGATCCCGGCCAGGGAGTTGCGGTCGACGATGGCCAGGGCCTCCAGCCCGCACAGCCGCGCCTGTTCGAACAGCAGCTCGCAACTGCTGGCGCCGCGCAGGAAGGAGAAGTGCGAGGTGGCTTGAAGCTCGGCGTAGGACATGGGGGTTCGGGAAGGTTCGGCATCCCCGAAAGCGCCGGCCGGCGACCGAAGGCAAGCGTCGCCTTGGACAAATGTTTTCTTTTTGTTCTCGTCTTGATATTCAGGGCCTCATGCAGGGATCGGCCATCCGCAAGATCGTCCATGTGGACATGGACGCCTTCTTCGCCTCCGTCGAACAGAGGGACGATCCGGCTTTGCGGGGCAGGCCCGTGGCCGTCGGTCATGCCGCAGCGCGGGGCGTCGTCGCCGCCGCCAGCTACGAGGCGCGGCGGTTCGGGGTGCGCTCGGCCATGCCGTCCACGACCGCCCTGCGCAAATGCCCGGACCTCGTCTTCGCCCCGCCGCGCTTCGAGGTCTACCGCGCGGTCTCGGCGCAGATTCACGCGATCTTCGCCGACTACACCGACCTGATCGAACCCTTGTCTCTGGACGAGGCCTATCTCGATGTGACCGCCGATCGGCGCGGTCTGGGAACCGCCTCGGCGACGGCGCAGGCGATCCGGCGGCGGATTCTGGAGGAGACCGGCCTGACGGCCTCGGCCGGGATCTCCTACAACAAGTTCCTGGCCAAGCTGGCGTCGGACCAGAACAAGCCGAACGGCCAATTTGTCGTGGCGCCGGGCCGAGGCGAGGCCTTTGTCGAGACATTGCCGGTCCGGCGGTTTCACGGCGTGGGGCCGGTGACCGCCGCCAAGATGGAGCGTCTGGGTCTGCGCACCGGCGCGGATCTGCGCCGCCAATCCCTGGCCTTTCTTCAGCACCATTTCGGCAAGTCCGGACCCTGGTACTACGCCATCGCCCGCGGCGAGGACGACCGGCCGGTCAACCCGGACCGGACGCGCAAGTCCAGCGGCTCGGAAGCCACCTTCGCCTCCGACTTGACCGAGCCCGAGGCGATCGAGGCCGGGGTGGCGGCGATGGCGGACGAGGTCTGGACCTGGTGCGAGACGGCGGGCCGTCGCGGGCGGACCGTCACCGTCAAGGTCAAATGGGCCGACTTCCAGCAGTCGACCCGCAGTCGCTCCCTGTCCGAACCCGTCGCCTCCCGCGAGGCCTTGCGCGACGTCAGTCGACTGCTGGTCCGGTCCCTCTATCCGCCGGCCCGGGGCGTACGGCTGGTCGGGGTCAGCCTGTCCAATCTGGAGACGACGGGCGCGGCGATCGAACGGCTGGCTCTGTCGTGACCGGAGCCGCGCAGATCGACCTGTTCGGCGACATGTCCGTCCGCGCGCCGGTCGTGGCGGGGTTCGACTACTGGGCCGACGTCCTGCCGGCGCCCGAACAGGCCGCGCTTGTGAAGGCGCTCCAAACCCTCGCCTTCAAGCCCTATGAGCATCTGGGCTACCTCGGCCATCGCTGGATCGCCGCCTTCGACCGCGAAGGCGGCGGCGCGGGATGGCCGGCGTTTCTCTCGGACTTGATGGCGCGCTTGGCGAACCGGCTCGATCTGGACGGTGCGGCGTTCGTCCAGGTCCTGGTCAATGAATATGCGCCGGGCGCGGGCATCGGCTGGCATCGCGACCGCCCCGTCTATGGCGAGATATTGGGCCTGTCCCTGCTGTCGCCCTGCGTGATGCGGCTGCGCCGTCGCGATGGGGCCGGCTTTCTGCGCAGGAATGCGCCGCTGGCGTGCGGCTCGGCCTATCGATTGTCGGGGGAGGCGCGTGCGGCCTGGAAGCATTCGATCGCGCCGATGACGGCCCTGCGCTATTCCGTCACCTTCCGGACCCTGGCCGGCGAGGGATCGCTGGGACGGTCGGCCGACGTCAAGCGGTCCCGATCGGTCGGGTCAGGCGAGGTCGATCCAGACCGGGGCATGGTCGCTGGCGCCCTCGGCGCCGCGGACCGCGCGGTCGACGCCGGCGTCGGTCAGGCGTTCGGCCGCAAGGCCGTTGAGCAGCAGATGGTCGATCCGCAGACCGGCGTCGCGGTCCCAGGCCTCCCGGAAATAGGACCAGAAGGTCCAGGGCGGCGGATCGTGCGGGAAGCGCTCGCGCAGGGCGTCGGTCCAGCCCTGGTCGAGCAGGCTCTGAAACGCCGCGCGGCTCTCGGGCTGGAGCAGGGCGTCGGTCTTCCATGAGCGGACATTGTAGATGTCGGCGTCGGTCGGGACGACATTGTAGTCGCCGCAGAGAACGACCGGCGCCTCGGTCGAATAAAGCGACGCCGCGTGAGCGATGAGCCGTCTGGCCCAGGCCAGCTTGTAGTCGAACTTGGGTCCGGGCCTGGGATTGCCGTTGGGCAGATAGAGGCAGCCGATCAGGACGCCGTTCACCGCCGCCTCGATATAGCGGGCCTGGCGGTCGTCGGCGCCGCCCGGCAGCCGGCGTCGGGTCACGACCGGCGCGCCGATCCGGCTGATGATCGCGACGCCGTTCCAGCGCTGTTCGCCAACCCAGGCCGCAGTATAGCCGGCCGCTTCGATCTCGGCGGCCGGGAACTGCGTGTCGGCCGCCTTGAGTTCCTGGAGGCAGACCACGTCTGGCTCTGCCGCTTTCAGCCAGGCGAGCAGATTGGGCAGGCGACGATTGACGCCGTTGATGTTGAAGGTGGCGAGCCGCATCCCGTCACCGTGTCCGCAAGGCCGCTAGGGCGGACCGCACATGGGGTGCGAGGGCGTCAGCCATCCGGCCCACGCCGAGGGCGTTGGGATGGATTCGGTCCGGAAGGACATAGGCGGGGTGCAGCGCCACGCCGTCCATCAAGAAGGGCATCAGGGGCACGTCCGCCGTTCGAGCGACCTCTGGATAGACGGCGTCGAATGCCCAGGCGTAGGCGCCGAACCAGGGCGGCGCCCGCATCCCGCTCAGGAGAACGGAGATGTCGCGCCGTCGGAGTTTGTAGATGATTGACAGAAGATTGTTCCTGACGCGGTCGGCCGGGACCAATTGCATCATGTCGTTGGCGCCCAGGGCGACGACGCAGAGGTCGGTCTGGGCCGGCACGTTCCGATCGAGCCGTCGCAGGCCGTCCGTTGTCGTGTCGCCGGACCCGCCAGCGGGTGGCGGCGGCGGTCGGCTGGCCGAAGTCCGCCGCCTCGGCCTGACGACGCCATCGTCGCACCGCCAAACCAAGCGAGCCCGTGTCCTCGGCGACCAGCTGCAACCGCCTCGACGCCGTCATGGACAGGCGGGCGACTTCGCCAACCACAGCGCCGAAGCCGCCGTGACGCAGGCCGTCCTCGAAGGCGGACAGCAATCCGGCCTCGTCGCCGGCCTCCACATAGATGACCCGGTTTGAAGCCAGCCCCGCCTGCTCCAGCGCCGGCGCGAAAAGGTCCGGCCGGGTCACGCACCAGAGCACCGGCCCCTGGGTGCGCGCCGCGACGCCGGCCGCAAACAGAGCC
>NZ_DALZQC010000033.1:0-31253 GCF_032017145.1 Brevundimonas sp. | reverse complement strand
GGGCCGCCAACGCCATGACCCCCTCTGCGGCTGCCGCGGCCCCCGCCGCCGCGCCCGCCCAACAGTGACGACCCCTTCTAGGACGCCCCAGATGAACCGAGTTCTGAAAGTCGCGCTGATCTGCGGCGTCGCTGCGACCATGGCGTCGTGCGGCACCGTGCGCCGCAACCTGCCCTTCGGCCTGGGCGGCAAGGACGCCCCCAAGGCGACGGCCTCTGCCGGCGACCGAATCTCGGTGCTGGAGTTCGAGCAGCAGCTGGCGCCGTCGGCCGCCCTGTCCGGCCGCGACTATTTCCTGCCCGGCCCGCAGGCCGTGACGGCCTGGACCCAGCCCGGCGGCACGGCTGAGAACCTGGTCGAACACGTCATCGCCGCCCCCAACTTCCAGGTCGCCTGGAAGCGCAGCATCGGCTCCGGCTCGGCGCGCGTCGGCAACGTCATGGCGCCGATCGTGGCCGCCGACGGCAAGATCTTCGTGCTGGACGGCGAATCGACCGTTTCGGCGGTGTCGGCCGACACCGGCGCTGTGCTGTGGAAGGTCAACGTCAAGAACGCCGAGCGTGATCGCAACGGCGGCTTCGGCGGCGGCGTCGCCGTCGGCGCGGGCAAGGTGTTCGTCTCTTCCGGCTATCGCTCCATGTCGGCGCTGGACGCCAACACCGGCGCGGTGGTCTGGACCCAGCAGGTGGACGCCCCGATCCACGGCGCGCCGACGGTGTCGGGCAACCGCGTCTTCGTGGTCGACGTGGACAGCCAACTGTTCGCCTTCGACACCACGACCGGGGCCCAGGACTGGACCTATCGCGGCATCGCCGAGCCAGCGCGCGTGATGCGGGCCTCCAGCCCGGCGGTCAGCGGCACCACGGTCGTCGCCCCGTTCGCCTCGGGCCAGCTGGTCGCGCTCAGCACCCTGAACGGCCAGGCGGTGTGGGAAGAGACCCTGTCGCGCACCAGCCGCACCAGCGCCCTGTCGGAGGTTCGCGACGTGGCCGGACGCCCGGTCATCAGCCGCGGCATGGTCTTCGGCGTCAGCCATTCCGGCGTGATGTCGGCCCTGGACCTGCGCTCGGGCCAGCCCAAGTGGCAAATGCCGGTGACGGGCGTCAACGCGCCCCTGCCGGTCGGCGACGCCGTGTTCGTGGTGTCCAAGTCGGGCCAGCTGATCACCGTCAACCGCGACACCGGCCAGATCTACTGGACGCGCGAACTGAACGAGGGCCGCGAACGCCGCGAGGGCGGGTTCCTGACCTTCGGCCGTCGCACCATCCGCCCGCAATGGTCGGGACCGCTGCTGGCCTCCAACCGTCTGGTGATGGTCAATTCGTTCGGCGAGGCGGTCGCCTTCGATCCCAAGACCGGCGCGGCGCAGGCCACGCTGAAGCTGGGTGCGCCCGCCTATATCGCCCCGGCCGCCTATAACGGCGCCCTGTACGTGCTGACCGACAACGGCCAGCTGATCTGCATCCGCTGATTTTCAGCCCGAACTAAGCTAGAAAGCCGACATGGCTCTGAAGGTCGCCATCGTCGGCCGCCCCAATGTGGGCAAGTCGACCCTGTTCAACCGCCTTGTCGGCAAGCGTCTGGCGCTTGTCGACGATCGCCCCGGCGTGACCCGCGACCGGCGATACGCCGACGGTAATATCGGCGATATGGACCTGACGCTGATCGACACGGCGGGGTACGAGGACGTCACCGACGAAAGCCTGGAAGCCCGGATGCGCGAGCAGACCGAGGCCGCGCTGGACGACGCCGAACTGATCATGTTCATGATGGACGCCCGCGAAGGCGTGACGTCGCTGGACCGGATCTTCGCCGAGCGTCTGCGCAAGGTTCACAAGCCGATCATCCTGTTGGCCAACAAGTCCGAAAGCCGCGAGAGCGGCGGCGGCGTGGGCGAGGCGCACGCCCTGGGCTTTGGCGAACCCGTCGCCATCTCGGCCGAGCACGGCGAGGGGATGGCCGATCTTTATTCCGCCATCGTCGCCGCCTCTCAGGACATCTTCGTCGAGGAGATCGACGAGCCGGACAAGCCGATCCGCATCGCCGTGATCGGCCGTCCGAACGCGGGCAAGTCCACCCTGATCAACCGTCTGATCGGCGACGACCGCCTGCTGACCGGACCGGAAGCGGGCATCACGCGCGATTCGATCTCGGTGGACTGGGAGTTCGAGGGCAAGAACATCCGCCTGGTCGATACGGCCGGGATGCGTCGCAAGGCGCGGGTGCAGGAGAAGCTGGAGAAGCTGTCGGTCGCCGACACCATCCGCGCCATCACCTTCGCCGAAGTCGTCATCCTGATGATGGACAAGGACGACGCCTTCGACACCCAGGACCTTCAGCTGGCCGACCTGGTCGAACGCGAGGGTCGCGCCCTGGTCTATGTGGCGTCGAAATGGGACCTGGAGGACGAGCCGCAGTCCCGCATGGCCAAGCTGAAGGGCATGGCCGAGGACAAGCTGCCGCAACTGAAGGGCTCGCCCTTCGTGGCCCTGTCGTCGCACAGCGGGCGTGGGGTCGAGCGGTTGATGCCGGCGGTGCTTCAGGCCTATGACACCTGGTCGGTCAAGGTGAAGACCAAAGACCTGAACACCTGGCTGTCGATGGCCACCCAGCGACACCCGCCCCCCGCCGTGGACGGCAAGCGGATCAAGCCGAAATACATCGCCCAGACCAAGGCCCGCCCGCCGACCTTCGTGCTGATGGCCAACCGCGCCGAGTCGATGCCGGAGCATTACAAGCGCTATCTGGTCAACTCGATCCGCGAGAGCTTCGACCTGCCGGGCACGCCAATCCGGTTGAACGTCAAGTCCAGCGGCGTGAACCCCTATGCCGAGGGCGGCGCCAAGTCGGGGCCCGAACGCTACAAGGGCGACGCCAAGACCGCGCCGCGCCGCGTCAAGAAGGCCGAGAAGGAAGAGGCCCTGTCCAGACTGCCCGGCAAGGCGCTGGAGCAGAAGAAGACCCGCAAGGCCCAGCCCAAGGTCCTGGGCGGACTGAAGGCCAGCGCCTCCAAGAAGGCGGGTTCCTCGGTGGCGGTCCAGAAGGGGGCGCGCGGCGGCGCACGGCAGGTCTCGCGTTCGGGCCGGGTCCGCACGGGCCAAAAGGGCGGCGCGAAGAAGTGACGGCGTGACCGACGCAGCCGCGCCCGTCCTGCCTGACCGGCCGACCTCGCGCTGGCTGATCGTGGACGGGCAGGGGCGGGTGCTGCTTTTCCGCTTTGACTATGCCGACGGGCCGCTGGCCGGGACCGGTTTCTGGGCGACGCCCGGCGGCGGCTGCGACCCTGGTGAAACCTATGAGGACGCCGCGCGCCGCGAGCTGTTCGAAGAGACTGGCCTGACGGTCGATGATCCCGGTTCGCAGGTCGCCCAGCGCATAGAGTGTTTCCGCCTGCCTGACGGACGCATGGCGCGGGTGGACCAGCGGTTCTTCCTGTTGTGGACCGAGGCGTTCGACCTGTCGCCCGCAGGCTGGACCGAGGAGGAGCGCGCGGTCCTGGGCGAGCACCGTTGGTGGAGCGCCGCCGAAATTCGGGCAAGCGGAGAAACGATCTGGCCGGACGATCTGGCGGAGATTCTGGAGGGTCTGAGCGCAGATCCCATCGCCCCAGCAGCGCCATCGTCAGGGGACGGACGGCGGCGGCCAGGGACGTAGCCTTCAGATCAGGGCTTCGACTGATGGGCCGGACCGCCAGTCCTGGAACTTGATGGTCAGCGGCGGCGTGGCGTCCGCGCGGGCCAGGTCCACCACCAAGGGACCGATCTCGGACGGGTGGGGCAGGACGGACGGGTCTTCGCCCGGATAGGCCTGGGCGCGCATGGCGGTGCGCATGCGGCCGGGATCGACGATGCAGGCGCGGACGGGCGTGCTTTCGATCTCGTCGGCCCAGGCCTTCACCAGGGCCTCGGCGCCGGCCTTGGTCGCGGCGTACATGCCCCAGAAGGCGCGCGGGGTGGCGGCGACGCTGGTGGTGAAGTGGATGGCCCGCCCGGCGTCGGAGGCGCGCAGCAGCGGCTCCAGCGAGCGGATCAGGCGATAGACGGCGGTGAAGTTGGTTTTCTCGACCTTGGCGAACTCGCGCGGGTCGGCGTGCGACACCGGCGTCAGGCCCGAGGGGCCCATGGTGGCGGCGCAATGGACCCAGATGTCCAGCTTCTTGAACCGTTCGAAGATGGCGCCGCCCAGCCGGTCGATGGCCCCGCCGTCCACCAGATCGAAAGGGATCAGGGTCGCATGGCGGCCGGTGGCCGCGAAGATGGCGTCGTCCAGCTCTTCCAGCCCGCCCTGTGTGCGGGCGGTGGCGATGACGTGGGCGCCGGCCTTGGCCAGGGCCAGGGCGCTTTCATAACCGATGCCGCGCGAGGCGCCGACGACAAGGGCGATACGGTCGTTCAGGAGCAGGGCTTCGGTCATGGTCGGGTGGTAGGAGTGGCGGGGGCACGGGTCAATGTGTTATCCTGTGCTCAATTGTGCACAGGAGCATGACCTATGGCCGCCAGCACGACCGTTACTGTCCGCATGAGTGGGGCGCTCAAGGAGCGGCTGGGGCTGCTTGCCGAAAAGACCCAGCGTACGCAGTCCTTCCTCGCCGAACGCGCCATCGCCGGCTACGTCGAACGAGAGCTGGAAATGATGATGGCGGTCGAGGAAGGTCTGGAAGATTTTCGCAACGGCGATGTCGTCTCGCATGAAGAGGCCATGCGGCGGATTCGCGAGACCATCGCCAAATACGAGTCCTGATGCGTACGGTCATCTGGTCGAGGCGTGCGCTGCTGGAACTGACCCACGCCATCGACTATCTGGCCCAACGCAATCTGCCCGCCGCGCAGAAGGTCGAAGCCCGCATCATCGAGACGACGCAGAAGCTGGCGCGACGGCCGATCGGTCGGCCCGGCAAACAGCCCGACACCTACGAAAAGCTCGTGACCGGGGCGCCTTATCTGATCGTCTATGCCTTGGCGGACGATGGCGAGGGCGGACAGGTTCAGATCATTCGTCTGTTCCACACCGCCCAGGATCGAGGGTGATGGCCGTCAGGCGCTGACCAGCAAGGACAGCTGTTTGGCGCCGAACTCGCGGCCGCCTTCCTCGATCTCGCGATCCAGCAGGCGGGTGGGATAGTCGCCGGTGAAATAGTGGTCGGTGAACTGGGGGGCGGCGGTGTTGCGGCCGGTCTCGCCCATGGCGCGATACAGACCGTCGATGGACAGGAAGCCCAGGGAGTCGACCTCCAGCATCTCGCGCATTTCTTCCAGCGTCTTGTTGGCGGCCAGAAGCTGGGCGCGCTCGGGCATGTCGATGCCGTAGAAGTCGGGGAAGAGGATCTGCGGGCTGGCCGAACGCAGGTGGACCTCAGTCGCGCCGGCGGCGCGCACGGCGCGGACCAGTTTCAGAGAGGTGGTGCCGCGCACGATGGAATCGTCGATCAGCACGACCCGCTTGCCGGCCAGGGCCGACTTGTTCGGGCTGTGCTTCATGCGCACGCCCTTCTGCCGGGCGCCCTGGCTGGGCTGGATGAAGGTGCGGCCCAGATAGTGGCTGCGAATGATGCCCATTTCGTAGGGGATGCCGCTTTCCTGAGCATAGCCCAGGGCCGCCGGAACGCCGGAATCGGGGACCGGTACGACGATGTCGGCTTCGACGCCCAGTTCGCGGGCCAGGCCGCGGCCCATCTCCTTCCTGACCTCATAGACCGAGCGGCCGTTCACGACCGAATCCGGGCGCGAGAAATAGACGTACTCGAACAGGCAGGGGCGGGCCGCGCGGGCGGGGAAGGGTTTCAGCGAGCGCAGGCCGCTGTCGTCGATGACGACGATCTCGCCGTGTTCGACATCGCGCACGAAGGTGGCGCCCATCATGTCCAGGGCGCAGGTCTCGGACGCCAGAACCCAGCCGTCGCCCAACTGGCCCAGCACCAGCGGACGTATGCCCAGCGGGTCGCGCGCGCCGATCATCTTGGTGCGGGTCTGGGCGACCAGGGCGTAGCCGCCCTCGATCCGCGCCAGGGCGTCGATGAAGCGGTCCACGATCTTGGCCTTACGGCTGCGGGCGATCAGGTGGAGGATGACTTCGGAATCCGAGGTCGACTGGAAGATGGCGCCTTCGCTGACCAACTGGCTGTGCAGAAATTTGAAGTTGGTCAGATTGCCGTTGTGGGCGATGGCGATGCCGCCCTGGTCCAGATCGGCGAACATCGGCTGGATGTTACGCAGGAAGCTGCCGCCGGCGGTGGAGTAGCGGGTGTGGCCCACGGCCGCGCGACCCGGCATCCGCGTCATCAGGTCGGCGCCGCCGAAAGCCTCGCCCACCAGCCCCTGGTGACGTTCGGTATAGAAACGCTCGTCCTTGACGCTGGCGATGCCGCAGGCTTCCTGGCCGCGATGCTGCAGGGCGTGAAGGCCGAGAGCCACGACGGACGAACCCTCGTCCTCGTCGGCGCCCCAGACGCCGCAGACGCCGCATTCCAGGCGAAGCTGATCGTCCTCCGGCTCGCGCCAGTGTTCGCGGTGGACGACGGGATCGGCGATATGGTGGCGCATCGTGGGGCTCCGATGACCGGGGGAAACTTAACGGGCGGCTTCGCGCGGCGAGTTAGGCCGTGATTGCGTCGGGGGCAAGGCTTCGTCGTCGGAAAACCCCCTGCGTACGGACGAATCGACGACGGGTGTGATGGCGTCGGCGCCGCGCCCGATGCTGGGCAGGACGATCTGGATCATCCGCGCGCCCACGGCGCTGACCGGATAGAGGGCCGCGTCGGTCAGCCAGCGGGGCGTCCGCTCGCCCGGCAGGGCCGCCGCGATCACCAGATGGACCGCCCCGATCAGGACCAGGGCGCGCACCGCGCCGATGACGAAGCCGAAAACGCGGTCCAGCACGCCGAGGTGCGGATGGTCCTTGGCGCCCTTGGACAGCATGCCGCCGATCAGGCGCAGGCCGAAATAGACCACGAAGAAGGTCAGGACGGCGGCCAGGATCGACCCGGCCCACTCGGGATCGACGAAGGCGCGGGCGACGCCGGCCGTCCAGGGCAGGGCGATCAGGGCGACCAGGGCGGCCAGGGTCGCGCTGAGCAGGGTGATGATCTCGCGCACGCCCCCGCGCACCCAGCCGGCCGCGACCGAGAACAGGATCACCACGATGGCGAAGACGTCGTATCCGGTCACGCTTGCGGGATCCTGCGGCTGCTACGCCTGCCTAATAGCGGTTCTGCGAGATTCGTTCGACCACATCCGTCAGGCGGGTCGCGGAAGTCACCTTCACCCCCTTGGTCTTGGCGGTCAGGGGCGGGGCCAGAACCTGGTCGAAGCCCAGCTTCTGCGCCTCGCGCAGGCGAGCCTCGGCGCGGCCGACGCTGCGGACCTCGCCGGACAAACCGATCTCGCCGAAGACGACGCAGCCCTGGGGCAGGGAGACGCCGGTGGCCGAACTGATCAGGGCCGCCGCCGCCGCGAGGTCCGCCGCTGGTTCGTTGATGCGTAGGCCGCCGGCGACATTCAGATAGACGTCCTGATCGCCGAATCCGAAGCCGCAGCGCGCCTCCAAAACCGCCAGCACCATGGCGAGGCGCCCCGTCTCCCAGCCGATCACGGCGCGGCGCGGGGTGCCATAGGCGGATTTGGACACCAGGGCCTGCATCTCGACCAGCACGGGACGCGAGCCTTCGATCCCGGCGAAGACGGCGGCGCCGGGCGCGCGCTCCTTGCCCTCGCCCAGGAACAGGGCGGACGGATTGGGCACTTCGCGCAGGCCGCTGTCGCCCATTTCGAAGACGCCGATCTCGTCGGTGGCGCCGAAGCGGTTCTTGCCGGCGCGTAAGATTCGGAACGGATAGCCGCGCTCGCCTTCGAACGTCATGACGGCGTCGACCAGGTGTTCGACCACGCGCGGGCCGGCGACCTGGCCGTCCTTGGTGACGTGGCCGACCAGGACGATGGCGGGGCCGTCGTTCTTGGCCAGACGCACCAGTTCGCCCGCGCAGGCCCGAACCTGGGTGATCGAGCCGGGGCCGCTGTCGTGGACGTCGGACCACAGGGTCTGGACGGAATCGACGATGACGATGTCGAACTTTTCGCGTTTCAGCGTGCCCAGGATGTCGCGAAGGGCCGTGGCGGCGGCCAGATTGACCGGGGCGTCGGCCAGACCCATCCGCTTGGCCCGCGCCCTGATCTGCTCCACCGCCTCTTCGCCCGAGATATAGGCCACGCGCGCGCCGCGCAGGGCCGCCTTGGCCGCCACCTCCAGCAACAGGGTGGACTTGCCCACGCCGGGGTCGCCGCTGAGCAGGATGGCCGAGCCGGGCACCACGCCGCCGCCGCAGACGCGGTCGAACTCGGCCACGCCCGTCGTGATGCGCGGCGGCTCGGGCGTGTCGGACTGCAAGGTTTCGAACTGGATGCCTCGCGTGCGGGCCGAGGCGGCGACCGAGGGTTTGATCGCGCCGGGCGGGGCCGAACGGCTTTCCTCGGTCAGGGTGTTCCACTGGCCGCAGGAACTGCACTGGCCCGACCATTTGCCGTGCACCGAGCCGCAGGACTGACAGACGTAAAGGGCGGAATCGCGAGCCATGAATATCCTTTAGCAGACCGACCGATTCGACGGCCCGTCGCGGCTCATTGCAATCCATCCACGACAAAGACGGTGGCAGAGGCAACCTTCGCCATTACGAAGTATTTGAGAATATGTCGCACGGCGCTTGCGTTGGTGAGCGACGTAACGTCAGTATTCGACCCGGCTTCCTATCTCAAAGGCATTTTGATTCATGACCGATCCGACGCCCCCCTCGTCGCAACCCGCCGTCGATCCGGCCCTGACCGCCCGCGTCAAGGGCATCCTGCTGCAGCCCAAGGCCGAGTGGCTGGTCATCGACCGCGAGTTCGCCACGATCAACAGCCTCTATACGCGCTACGCCATGATCCTGGCGGCCATCGGTCCGATCGCGACCCTGATCGCCAGCCTGGTCTTCCTGCATCAAGGCGTCGTCGGCGCCCTGATCCTGGCGGTCCTGTCCTATGTGCTGGGGCTGGCCGGCGTCTTCATCCTGGGCATCATCATCAACGCCTTGGCCTCCAGCTTCGGCGCCACGCCCAATCCGGTTCAGGCCCACAAGCTGGCCGTCTATTCCTACACCGCCGCCTGGATCGCCGGTATCGCCAACCTGATCCCGGTCGCTGGCGGCCTGATCGCCCTGATCGGCGCGATCTACAGCCTGGTGCTGCTGTTCCTGGGTCTGCCGATCCTGATGAAGGCGCCGGAGGACAAGAAGGTCGTCTATTACATCGTGATCCTGCTGGCCGGCATCGTGCTGGGCGTCATCATGGGCGTGATCGTCGGCATGGTCGCAGCGGCCTTCGTGCTGACGACGCACGGGGTCGCAGCGCTCGGCGCCAGCGGCTACTGAGAATAGGCCCGCGGCACCCGCGGCGTGATCGAGGTCAGCAGCTCATAGCTGATGGTCCCGGCCGCCGCCGCCGCATCGTCCAGAAGGCGGTTCGGTCCGAACAGTTCGACCGGATCGCCCACGGCGACGTCCAGCCCGGTGATGTCCACCGCGCAGACATCCATCGACACGCGGCCCAGCAGGGGGCGCGTGTCGCCGGCGACGAAGACCGCGCCGGTGGGGGAATAGGCGCGCAGCAGACCGTCGGCGTATCCCGCCGCCACCGTGGCCACCCGGATCGGTCGGTCGGCGACATAGCCTTGCGAATAGCCGACGCTCTCGCCCGCCGGCACGTCGCGCACCTGCAGCACCCGCGCGGTCAGGGTGGCGACCGGAGCGATCCGCGCATCTGGCCGGGCTTCGGGGCCGCCGCCGTACAGGCAGATGCCGGGCCGCACCGCGTCGAAGGCGAAGTCCGGCCCCAGGAAACACCCGCTGGAGTTGGCGAAGGATCGAACCGCGCCGGGATAGCGACCTACCACCCCGACGAACAGGTCGCGCTGGCGCCGATTCATCGGATTGGCCGGTTCGTCGGCGCAGGCCAGATGGGTCAGGACCAGCGCCAGGCCGTCGAACATCTCGGGCGCATCCTCGGGGCGCAGGCCCAGCCGGTTCATGCCGGTGTCGATCTGCAAGCCGCAGGTCCCGCCGCCCGCCGCCGCCCAGGTCTGCATCTGGGCGGGATGGTTCAGCACCGGCCGCAGGTCCGCCGCCTTCAGAGCCTGGGCCTCGTCTTCGCGACAGCCGTCCAGCACATAGATGACCGGCCCGCCCGCGCCCTGCGGCCCCAGCGCGGATCGCAGCCGCAGCCCTTCGGCCGCGCGCGCCACGAAGAAGGTGTCGGCCCCCTCGGCCATCAGCCGCTGCGCCACGGCCTGCGCCCCCAGCCCATAGCCGTCCGCCTTGACCACCGGATGCACAGGCAGGCCGCTGACCCGGCCCAGGGTGCGATAATTGCGGGCCAGGGCGTCCAGATCGACGGACAGGAGGGCGGGGGCGGTGATCGGATCGGCCATCAGGCTCTTATGCGCCAACACCGCCCCGATGAAAGCCCTGAACGGGACGAGGTTCATCGACATTCGTTGGGACGCGCCCCTCTATTCGTCATTCCGGGGCTGAGCGGAGCGGAGAACCCGGAAGCTAGGGCCGCACGCGCGCGGCTGGGCGCACTTGAAGCCTGATGCACGCCTCCTGGGGTCCGGGTTCGTCCTTCGCACGCCCCGGAATGACGTTATCAGGCTGACTGTTCGATTGAACTTAAACGCCCAGCCACTGAAGGCCGCCGGGCAGGTCGTCGGCGGAATAGTCGATCTGCAACACCCGCCGCCGCCTGGGTGTTTCGGCGGCGTTAGAGGCGTGCAGGATCGGGGTTGAGTAAAGCCAGACATCGCCCGCCTCGGCGTCGCAGGCGACGACGCCGCAGCCCTGAACGATCTCGTCTATGCGTTCGATGGGCACACGACCTTTCAGGCGGGACCCTGGCGCGATCAGCAGCGGGGCGTTGTCCATCGGCACATCGTCCAGATGAACCCGGATCGTGACCATGCGGGCCAACAGATCGAAAGGCGGCGCAACATGCTGCATCCCCGCCTTGATCGACCATGGACCGAAGCCGGGGGTCTCCTTGCGTACTTGGACGCAGACGGTGCGGTCCTGATGCCAGCCCAGCGCCCAGTTGTTCGTCGCGGATTTGTCGAAGAGCACGGCGCGGACCGGGCGGGCCGCTGAACCAAGCGTCTGCGCGGCGAGAGCGCCTATGGCGCCATCTCGACCCAAGATACCTCTCAAGGCTCTGGCGTTTTGAATGCGAACGCCGGCCTGACCCTTGGGCAGGGCGGCCAGAGCCGCCTTGATGTCAGACAGATGGTGCGCGACGGCGGCTTGGCGTCGCTCGGCG
The DNA here is from genome assembly GCF_032017145.1 of Brevundimonas sp. Lineage (GTDB taxonomy): Bacteria > Pseudomonadota > Alphaproteobacteria > Caulobacterales > Caulobacteraceae > Brevundimonas. Next base: position 19,920 of record NZ_DALZQC010000033.1, on the reverse strand, counting down.
CCGCTCGGCCCCAGCGTCAGCGTGTCCGCCCGAGACGCGGCGCCCGTATCCCTACTCGTAGCTGACTTCTTCATAGCCGTGGGCCAGGTTGCCGAAGCGGACGGTGTCGGCGTCGAAGGCCAGTTTGACGATGCCGATGGGGCCGTGGCGCTGCTTGCCGATGACGACCTCGGCCTGGCCCTGCAGGCGGTCCATGTCCTGCTGCCATTGCAGATGTTCCTCGGTGCCTTCGCGCGGCTCGGCCCGGCCTAGGTAGTAGCTTTCGCGATAGACGAACATCACGCAGTCGGCGTCCTGCTCGATCGAGCCGGATTCGCGCAGGTCGGACAGTTGCGGCCGCTTGTCCTCGCGCTGTTCGACCTGACGCGACAACTGCGACAGGGCGATGATCGGCACCGACAACTCCTTGGCCAGGGCCTTCAGGCCGCCGGTGATCTCGGACACTTCCTGCACGCGGTTCTTCTGGCTGTTCTCGCCGGTGGTCACCAGTTGCAGATAGTCGACGATGATCAGGTCCAGACCATGCTCCATCCGCTTCAGGCGACGCGCGCGGGCGGCCAGCTTGGAGATGGACAGGCCGCCGGTGGCGTCGATGTAGAGGGGGCTTTCGCCGATCTCGACCGCCGCGTCGCGCAGCTTGCCGAAGTCCGAGGCGTCGATTTCGCCCTTGCGCAGCTTGTCCGACGACACGCCCGATGCGTCGGCCAGGATACGCATGGCCAGCTGTTCGGCGCTCATTTCCAGCGAATAGAAGGCGACGACGCCGCCGTTCACGGTCTTGCGGCCCTCCGGCGTCGGCTCCCACTGATAGGCGCGCGCCACATTGAAGGCCATGTTGGTCGCCAACGCCGTCTTGCCCATCGACGGACGACCGGCCAGGATCAGAAGGTCGGACGGGTGCAGGCCGCCCAGCTTGCGGTCCAGATCGTTCAGGCCGGTCGCCAGACCCGCCAGCTTGCCGTCGCGCTGATAGGCCTCGGCCGCCATCTGCACGGCGCCGGACAGGGCGTGCGAGAAGCTGACGAAGCCGGACGACGGCTTGCCCGTCTCGGCCAGGGAATACAGGGTCTGTTCGGCCTGTTCGATCTGTTCGTCGGCGGGCGTCTCGGGGTTGGGCGCCTCCTTGATGATCTCGCCGCCGATGCGGATCAGGTCTCGACGCAGGGCCAGGTCATAGACCACGCGGGCATAGTCGGGGGCGTTGGCGGCCGGGGGCGCGCGGTCCACCAGGTCGGCCAGGTAGCGCAGGCCGCCGAACTCCTGGAAGGCCGGGTCCTGTTTGAACCGCTCCATCAGAATGGTCGGCTCGGCCAGCATGCCCTGGCGAATATGGTCCTCGATCGCGTCGTACAGACGCTGGTGGAAGGGCTCGTAGAAATGCGATCCGCGCAGACGGTCGCTCAGACGCTCGAACACGGCGTTGTCGAACATCAGCGAGCCCAGCAGCGCCTGCTCGGCTTCCAGATTGTGCGGCATCGCACTGACGCCGCCGGTTTCCATGGGCGAGGACGGGAAGGGCATGGGGGCGAAGGCGTTCATCGATTAACGCTTTAGCCCTCTCACGCGCCTGCGTCAGACGGGGACGCCGCCTGCGCCGTGGACAGATCGTCCGGGCTGGGGACGAACCGGAATTCTTCAATCGGATTTCGTCAGCAGATGGTCCGCCGTTAGCGACAGGGATAGTCCGCCGCCATCCATTCCCGCATCGCCTGGGTCACAGTGATGCTTCGCCGCGCGGGCGGAATGGCGTTGAAATGGGCCAGGATCTGATCGGGGGACAAGGCGATCCTTTCCGGCATGCAGGTGGCGGAAGGACGTCCTGCCGCCGCAGCGGCGGCCTGTTCGGCGCGCACGGTTCGAGAGGCGCTGCGGAATTCGGCCATCAGTCTGCGGGTGTCGGCGCGCAGCAGGGCGGTCGGGTTCTGAGGAATGCGGTTGGCGGTGGTCACGAACTCCTGCACCGTCATGGACGGCATCGCCACGGCCTGCATAGGGTTGGCTGAAAGCGAAAGCCCCAAGGCCCCCGCCGCGATCGTCCACTGTCTCATTTCAGTCCCCCGTTGGTTGAAGGCGAAGCTTCACCTTTCATCTGTGGCGCAATCAGGGCGAGAGTTCTTGCTCAACTGAAACGGTCGCCGATCAAGGAAAAAGGGCGCTCCGAAGAGCGCCCTTGCCGTCTGATCAGCTTCGCGCGATCACCACTTCAGCGCGATGCGGCCGTAAACGAACCGCCCGTTGAAGCCGTAGGGCGAGAAGTTGGAGAAGGGGAAGGCGCCCGAGGTGTTGTTGGCCCGCTGGATCTGGCGCGGATATTCGTCCAGCACATTGTCCGCGCCGACCGCGAGGGTCAGGCGGTCGTTCAGGGCGTAGCGGGCCTCGACATCGACGACCAGGCCGACGCCCAGTTGCAGGTCCGTGGCCTCGGTCGCGCCCGGCGCCAGGACGTCGCCATAGCCGGTGGCGCGGAAGGTGCCGCCCAGCTTGCCGCGCGTCCAGTCGGTCTGGAACACCGTCTTCCACGGCGGGGTCCCCTCTTCGAAGCGCAGGGTGGCCTGGCGCGCGAACAGGGAGGCCGGCGTCGGCAGGATGCCCGAACGGGTCTGCGGCGTCTTGGTCACGTCGAAGTCGTTGACGTTGGCCGCCAGGGTGAAGTCCAGCGAACCGACGTCGGACAACACCCGATAACGCGCCACGACATCCAGCCCGGTCGTCTCGGTGTCGACGCCGTTGATGAAGAAGCGGGCGGCGGTGGCGCCGTAAGGTTGCAGCAGGTCGAAGATGGCGCGGGCGTTGCTGCCCGCCGCCGCCGTGGCGCTGCCGGTCAGGGTTTCGGACAGGATGATCCGATCCTTGATGTCGATACGATAGGCGTCCGCCGTCAGTTCGAACGCGCCCTTGCGATAGACCAGGCCCAGCGAATAGTTGGTCGAGGTCTCGGCCTCCAGCGGCGTGCCGCCCAGAGCTGCGCCCACCGGGCTGACGGACGGGAAGGTGCCCGTCTCGTACGGAACATTGTTGATGTAGAGGATCGCCGTCTGGGTGAAATACTGCTGCTGCAGGCTGGGCGCCCGGAAGCCGGTTGAGACCGCGCCGCGCACCGCGAAGGACGGCGTGAAGTCGTAGCGGGCCGCGATCTTGCCGGAGACATTGTCGCCGAAGTCGGAATAGTCCTCGTAACGGACCGCCGCCGAGGCGGTGAAGTTCTCGAACAGTTCGCCTTCCAGATCGACATAGACGCCGACGTTGTTGCGGTCCTTGTCGACGACATTGGCGGGGGTGAAGCCGGTGAAGCCGCGCGAGCCCCAGTTCAGGTCCGTGCCGCCGATGTTGAGGAAGGTCCCGCGCTGATAGGAGCCCGGTTCGCCGGCGCCGATCTGATATGACTCGCGGCGCGCCTCCAGGCCGAAAGCGACATTCAGCGGGCCGTACAGGCCGACGTCGTAGCCGCGGCTGGCGTCGATGCCGAAGACCAGCTGATCATAGGTCAGCGACCCGGCGTAGAACTTGGTCGACGAGGTCGGGCCAAGCGACGGGTTCAGGGTGTTCTCGGCGTTGAACTTGATCTCGTTGTTGCCGTAGCCAAGGTTGACGTCGATGTCGAAGCCGCCCGCCTCGCCGCGCACGCCCGCCGTTGCCGTCCAGTCCGTCGTGTCGGTCAGGATGTAGGGCAGATAGCCGTTGGGATAGACGCGGCCCGAGGCGTAGGCCGGGTTCTGGGCGTTGTCGGTCGGGGTGCGGTAGAAGGCGGCCGCCGAGGCGTCGCGGGTCTGATAGCCGACCCAGCCATAGGCCTCCCAACCGGCGCCCAGCGGCTTGCCGGCGTTCAGATAAATGGCCAGATCCTCGGATTCCGGGTCGCCCTGGCCGCCGCGCACCTCGGCCGGGGTGAAGCGCGGGTCGATGTCGCTGCGGTTGGTGCGCGCGCGGTCGCGGTATTCGACCGAGGCGGTCAGGAAGCCGTCGGAGCCCAGGCCGAAGCCCTGCCAGCCGGCGACCGTCAGGGCCTCGCCGTCGCTGATGTCCTTGCCGCCGCCGTAGAAGCCGGTGAAGTCGGTCAGATAGCTGCCGTAGGTGACGCTGGCGCCGCCGCCGCTGGACGCTTGACGCAGGCGCAGGTTCAGCACCCCGGCGATGGCGTCCGATCCATACTGGGCCGCGGCGCCGTCGCGCAGCACCTCGATCCGTTCGATGGCGGTCGAGGGGATGGCGTTCAGATCGACGGCGGCGGAGCCGCGTCCGACCGAGCCGTTGGTGTTGACCAGAGCGGTGGCGTGACGGCGGACGCCGTTGACCAGCACCAGGGTCTGATCCGGCCCCTGGCCGCGCAGGGTCGCCGGGCGGATCGAGTCGGTGCCGTCGGTGGCGGAGGGGCGCGGGAAGTTCAGGGCCGGAACGCTGGCGGCCAGCTGGGTGGCCAGTTCGGTCGAGCCGCGTTGCTGCAGGGCCTCGGCGGTGACCACATCGACCGGCGCGACGGAATCGAGGCGCGACCGGCCTGCGACGCGGGTGCCGGTGACGACGATGTCGTCGACGTTGTCAGCCTGGGGCTGTTGCTGGGCCAGGGCGGGCGTGGCGGTGATCAGGGCGAAGGCCGAGGCCGTGATCAGCAGGGCGGAGGCGGAAGTCTGTAGGGTGGGGCGGCGCATCGAGAGAGTGTCCTGTTATTGGTCTTGGCGCGTGAGCTGGTGAGGGACAGCCTGATGGCGACATCGAGCGTGCAGTGGAAGAAAAACTGCACGAGGACGTGGCTCAGACATTCGGAGTTCCCCAAAGACGACAAGCGCGTCGCCCAATGTTCATGGCCATATCGGGGCGGATATGGGGCGGGTCAATCGGGCCGCCTTGCCATGTTTGCTGCTCGGATCGTGCAGAAAATCTAATCCCTGAAGCGGGGTGTTGAGGAGGTCGATATGCGGCCGACGACGTGTTGAACATGGCGAAATATCCGGCGACCTCCAAGTCTGTGTCCAACGACGTGTTCCGTCTTGCTCGGCGATCAAGCCAAGCGCCCGCAAGCAAAAAAATTACCGTTCGGATCGTTCGCCACTGTCGTTGACGAAGGTGTCGTTCGCAAAGACGTGGCGTCAAGGTCGTTTCGTGCGTGACGCGGCGTTGGGACCGTGAGCGGCGAACAGTGTTGTAAACTTGTCATGCACCGCCCGCGCAGGGTCTGGCGTGGCGCGCGCAGCAAAAAGGGCGCGTCCCTTGCGGAACGCGCCCTTGATGTCTTCACCGATCCGGCCCGAAGGCCGGGCAGGGATCAGGCTTCGTCGCCGAAGCCTTCCTGTTGACCGGCGCCGCCTTCGATCAGCTCCTGGGCCGATTGCTCGGCGGCCTGGCGCTCGTCGTCGAACTGGCTGCGGATCACGTCCTCGCCCTTGGCTTGGCGCTCGGCCTCGTCCATCGAGCGGGCGATGTTGATCTTGACCGTGGCGCGGACCTCGGCATGCAGGCGGACCGGCACTTCGTGGACGCCCAGGCTCTTGATCGCCGTGTTCAGGACGACCTGCGAGCGCTCGACCTTGCCGCCTTCGGCCTGGATGGCCTCGGCGACGTCGCGACCGGCGACCGAACCGTACAGGTGCCCGGTTTCACCGGCCTGGCGGATCATGACGTAGGTCTGGCCGTCGATCTTGTCGGCGACCTTCTGTGCGTCGGCCTTGTTCTTCTCGTTGCGCTGCTCGATGGCGGCGCGGTCGAGTTCGAACGCCTTCAGGTTCGCGGCGGTGGCCCGGCGGGCCTTGTCGCGCGGCAGAAGGAAGTTACGGGCGAAGCCGTCCTTGACGGACACGACGTCGCCGATGGCGCCGAGATTCTCGACGCGTTCCAGCAGAACGACCTTCATCTTACTTCACCACGTACGGCAGGAGGGCCAGATAGCGGGCGCGCTTGATGGCCTTGGCCAGTTCGCGCTGCTTCTTCTGGGAGACGGCGGTGATGCGCGAGGGCACGATCTTGCCGCGTTCGGAGACGTAACGCTGCAGCAGCTTGACGTCCTTGTAGTCGATCTTGGGCGCATTGGCGCCCGAGAACGGGCAGACCTTGCGGCGGCGATAGAAGGGGCGGCGGCCAGCCGAGCCGGAGCCGGCCGGGGCGCCCGGGGTTGGGGCGTTAGTATCGGTCATGTTCCGGGTTCCTTATTCGGCGTCGGCGGCGGCGTCTTCGCGCGGGGTGCGCTCGCGCTCACGCTCACGTTCACGCTCGCGGCGGGCCAGCAGCGGCGACAGTTCCAGGTCGAGCTCCTCGACGCGGACGGTCAGCCAGCGCAGCACGTCTTCGTTGATGCCCAGCTGACGCTCGACTTCGGCCATGGCGGCCGGAGGGGCGTCGACGGCCAGCAGCGAATAGTGAGCCTTGCGGTTCTTCTTCACGCGGTAGGTCAGGTTGCGCAGACCCCAGTATTCGATCTTGGCGACCGAGCCGCCACCGGCGACGATCAGATCCTTGATGGTGTCGTTCAGCGCTTCGGCCTGTTGCGCCGAGATGTCCTGGCGCGTCATGACCGTGTGCTCGTAAAGAGCCATGCGGTAGTCTCCCTTGTGGGCGTCGGCGCGGAAACGACCGGGTAAGTCGATCCCCACGATGGCTCCTGGCGTGGCGGCCGGACCGAACGTCCAACCCTTTGGTGCTCCACGTCAGGACCGAAGCCCTGGAAAGCGGGCGCGTATAGGGGAAAAGGCCGCCACTGGCAAGGATGGCGGGGCGTGCGGGTGAAAAGTGCTAGTGAGCGAGAGGTGAGCCAGTCGAGGTCGCCGCCCACCCCTTGCTCACTAGCACTTTTCACCCAGCCCGCCTAAACCAGCCCCATGCCGAAGCTGACGTCCGCGGTCGATCCGCAAAGCCAAAAATACAAGTCCCTGCACGCCCACAACAGCGCCCTGGTCGCCGAGCTGCGCGACCATGTGGCCAAGGCCGCGCGCGGCGGCTCCGACAAGTCGCGCGAGCGCCATGTGGCCCGGGGCAAGCTGTTGCCGCGCGACCGGGTCGAGCGCCTGCTGGACCCCGGCTCGCCCTTCCTGGAGGTCGGGCAGCTGGCCGCCCACGGCATGTACGAAGGCGAAGCCCCGGCGGCGGGCGTCATCGCCGGGATCGGCCGGGTGTCGGGCCGCGAGGTCATGATCGTCTGCAACGATCCGACCGTGAAGGGCGGCGCCTATTTCCCCATGACGGTGAAGAAGCACCTGCGCGCCCAGGAGATCGCCGAGCAGAACCGTCTGCCTTGCGTCTATCTGGTCGATAGCGGCGGGGCCAATCTGCCGCACCAGGCCGAGGTGTTTCCCGACCGCGACCATTTCGGCCGCATCTTCTTCAACCAGGCCCGGATGAGCGCAAAGGGCATCGCCCAGATCGCCTGCGTCATGGGCCTGTCCACCGCCGGGGGCGCCTATGTGCCGGCCATGTCGGACGAGACGATCATCGTCAGGAACCAGGGCGCCATCTTCCTGGCCGGGCCGCCGCTGGTGAAGGCGGCGACGGGCGAGGTGATCTCGGCCGAGGAACTGGGCGGGGCGGAAACCCACGGCCGCCGCTCTGGCGTGGTCGATCATGTCGCCGAGAACGACGAACACGCGCTGGAAATCGTGCGGTCGATCGTCGCCAATCTGAACACCACCAAGGTCGTCGAGATGGATGTGCGCGAACCGCGCGCGCCGGCCTTCGACGCGGAGGAGCTTTACGGCCTGATCCCCGACGATGTGCGTGCGCCCTATGATGTGCGCGAGGTCATCGCCCGGCTGGTGGACGGGTCCGAGTTCGACGAGTTCAAGAGCCTGTACGGCTCGACCCTGGTCTGCGGTTTCGCCCGCATCTGGGGCTATCCGGTCGCCATCCTTGCCAACAACGGCGTGATCTTTTCCGAGAGCGCCCAGAAGGGCGCGCACTTCATCGAACTGGCCTGCAAGCGCAAGATTCCGTTGCTGTTCCTGCAGAACATCTCGGGCTTCATGGTCGGCGGCAAATACGAGGCCGGCGGCATCGCCAAGGACGGGGCCAAGCTGGTGACGGCGGTCGCCAGCGCAGAAGTGCCCAAGTTCACCGTCCTGATCGGCGGCAGCTTCGGGGCCGGGAATTACGGCATGTGCGGCCGGGCCTATTCGCCGCGCTTCCTGTTCACTTGGCCCAACAGCCGGATCGGGGTCATGGGCGGCGAACAGGCCGCCAGCGTCCTGGCCACCGTCCACCGCGACGCCGAGACCTGGAGCGCGGACGAGGCCGAAGCCTTCAAGGCGCCGATCCGTCAGAAGTACGAGGACGAGGGCAATCCCTATTACGCCACCGCCCGCCTGTGGGACGACGGCGTCATCGACCCGGCCCAGACCCGCGACGTGCTGGGCCTGGCCATCAGCGCCAGCCTGAACGCCCCGATCCCCGAGACGACGTTCGGCCTGTTCAGGATGTGATCCTGAGTGAGCAGGAGGTGGTAGTGAGCAAGGGGTGAGCGTGTTTCTGCGATCTTGCGTTGCTCACCCCTTGCTCACTAGCACGTCTCACTAAAGCGGCGCCGTCTTCCCGCATCGCGCGTTGATCCTTCGAAGGAGACACCATGACCGACAAACCCACCGAAGCCGACCTGAACGCCCTGGACGTCACCGACGCCGAGGCGGCCGAGATCAACAGCATCGCCCAGCCGTTGGTGCCGGACGCCGCGCCCGACGCCGACGATGATCTGGTGCAGATCGATTCGACCACCGACGGCATTGTCTTCGTCACCATCAATCGGCCGGCCAAGAAGAACGCCTTCGACGCCGCCACCATCGCCGCCCTGCACGAGGCGTTCGAGACGCTGCACGGGGCCGACCGGGTGCGGGCCGTCTTTATTCGCGGGGCGGGCGGCACCTTCAGCGCCGGGGCCGATCTGAACTGGATGCGCGACGCCGCCGGCTGGTCCGAGAGCGACAACCGCGACGACGCCATGGGCCTGGCGAAAATGCTGAAGGCGCTGCATGACATTCCCGCCCTGACGGTGGCGGTGGTCGAGGGCAACGCTATGGGCGGCGGGGCCGGCATCGTCGCCGCCTGCGACATGGCCGTGGCGGTCGAGGGCGCGCGTTTCGCCTTCTCCGAGGTCAAGCTGGGTCTGATCCCCGCGACCATCGCCCCCTATGTGATCGAAGCGGTCGGCGCGCGCCGCGCCCGCCAGCTGTTCCTGACCGCCAACGCCTTCGACGCCGACTACGCCGCCCACGCCGGCCTGATCGACCTGGTGCTGCCCGAGGGGTCGGTGGACGAGTTCATCGCCATGCTCAGCGACAGCCTGACCAACAATGCGCCCGGAGCGATGGGCGAGGCCAAGCGCCTGGTCAACGACATCGCCCACCACAAGATCGACTCTGGCCTGCTGGACGAAACCGCCAAACGCATCGCCCGCGCCCGCGTGTCGGACGAAGGCCGCGAGGGCGTGCTGGCCTTCCTGGAAAAGCGCAAGGCCAGCTGGACGGTGTGATCCTCTTCTGCCGTCATTCCGGGGCGTCCGAAGGACGAGCCCGGAACCCAGGAGGCGTTCTCGGGCGCGTGAAGAGGTCGGCCGTTCCGTTCAGGCGTAGTTGAAGCTGACCGAAATGCGGTCGGCCTTGGCCTGGTTGGTCGGCACCTCGTGCCGCAGCCAGCTTTCCCACATCAGCACCGTGCCGGCCTTCGGATGCAGATAGACGAACGGGCGCTCGGCCTCGGGCGCGTCGTCGGTGACGCTGGGGCGCGCCATCATGAAGGGCAGTCGGGGGTCTTCGATCTTCAGCGACGAGGCGCCGTCCGGGATGTCGATATAGATGGTCCCCGACAGGAAGGCGTGGGGGTGGATGTGTCCGGTATGGCCGCCGCCGGGCTTAAGGATATTGACCCATAGGTTGTCCAGGCGGGGTTTGCGCGCCAGGTCGAAGTTCAGGGCCTTGGCATAGGCGACGGCGTGACGGTCCAGATGGCGCTTCAGTTCCGCGAACTCGGGGAAGCGCTGGGGCAGGTCGTTCAGCGATCCGTAGGAGGTGTAACCGCGATAGGCGTTGTCGCGGCACCATCGACGGCCGGCCGCGTCCTCCTCGGCCATCATGCGGACGACGTCTATCAGTTGATCGTTGAAGTCGGCCCAGCCCCGGCCCTCGGCGAGGGAGGCTTCATAGACCTGGGTGACGAAGAGCGGGCGGAGGGACATGGCGTCGGGATAGCGGGTTCGGGTGGAAACGGGAACAGCAGGCGCGGATTTCGGAAGGAGAGAACGATGGCGCCCGCCCTCTCGCCTGATGCGCATGATCCGGTTAAGGATGGGGCATGTTCAAGTCCGTCCTTGTCGCCAATCGCGGCGAAATCGCCTGCCGTGTCTTCCGCACCGCCAAGCGGATGGGGATTCGCACCATCGCCGTCTATTCCGAGGCGGACGCCAACGCCCTGCATGTGCGCGAAGCCGACGAGGCGGTGCTGATAGGCCCGGCGGCCGCGCGCGAAAGCTATCTGGACGGCGCCAAGGTGCTGGCGGCGGCCAAGGCGACGGGAGCGGAGGCGATCCACCCCGGCTATGGCTTCCTGAGCGAGAACGCCGAGTTCGCGGAGGCCGTCGCGGCGGCGGGCCTGATCTGGATGGGGCCGGACCCGTCCTCGATCCGGGCCATGGGTCTGAAGGACGCGGCCAAGGACCTGATGATCAAGGCCGATGTGCCGGTGACGCCCGGTTATCAGGGGGCGGACCAGTCGGAAGAGACGCTGACGGCGGAAGCGGCGCGGATCGGCTATCCGGTGCTGATCAAGGCGGTGGCGGGCGGCGGCGGCAAGGGGATGAAGCGGGTCGACGACCCCGCCGACTTCGCCGCCGGTCTGGCCAGTGCGAAACGGGAAGGCGCGGCGGCCTTTGGCGACGACCGGGTTCTGATCGAACGCTACATCACCCGACCGCGCCATATCGAGGTGCAGGTGTTCGGGGACAAACACGGCAATGTCGTCCACCTGTACGAGCGTGACTGCTCCCTGCAACGCCGCCACCAAAAGGTGATCGAGGAGGCCCCCGCGCTGGGCATGAGCGAGGCCGTGCGCGCCGCCGTGACCGGGGCTGCGATCAAGGCGGCCAAGGCCGTGAACTATGTCGGGGCCGGCACCATCGAATTCATCGCCGACGCCTCGGACGGGCTGAAGGCGGACGGCGTCTGGTTCATGGAGATGAACACCCGGCTTCAGGTCGAACATCCGGTGACCGAGAGCGTGACGGGCGTCGATCTGGTCGAATGGCAGTTCCGCGTGGCGGCGGGCGAACCGATCCCGCTGAAGCAGGATCAGATCAGGCTGAACGGCTGGGCCATGGAGGCGCGGCTGTATGCGGAAGACCCGGCGAACGGCTTCTTGCCCTCCATCGGCAGGCTGGACCATTTCGTCATGCCGGAGGGCATCCGCGTCGATACGGGCGTCGAGCAGGGCGGCGAGGTCAGCCAGTTCTACGATCCCATGATCGCCAAGCTGATCGTGCATGAGGACACGCGCGAAGCGGCGGCGGCGCGTCTGGCCGAGGCGGCGGGCGAGGTCGAGGTCTGGCCGGTCAAGGCCAACGCCGGCTTCCTGAAGCGCTGTCTGGAGCATCCGCGGTTCGTCGCGGGCGAGGTGGATACGGGCTTCATCGCGGCGGAAGAGGCGGACCTTCAGCCCCAACCGTCGAATGAAGCGACGCTGGCGGCCCTGACGCTGATCGCCGAGACGGCGGCCGAACAGGTGGATACGCAGGCGGACCGCTTCAGCCCCTGGGGCGGTCATCCGGGGCTGTCGTACGGCGTCCGACTGAATGCGGCCCCACAGACGACCGTTCATGCCCAGATCGACGGCGTTGCGGTGTCGGCTTCCGTGGCGCCCGTCGAAACCGGATGGCGCGGTTCAGAGGGCGCGATGGCTCAGGTCGGCTTCGATCAGGTCCAGGCGGGTGATCGGCTGTTCGGTTATCAAACCCTGGACGACGGCTTCGTGCTGTTCGTCGACGGGGAGGCGCGTCGGGTGACACGCCATCGGGCCGTTGTGGGCCCCGGGGCAGGGGCGCCGTCGGATGGTTCGCTGCGCGCGCCCATGCCGGGCAAGATCGTGGCCACGCCGCTCAAGGTCGGCGACGCCGTGACCAAGGGCCAGCCGGTCGTGGTGCTGGAAGCCATGAAGATGGAGCACGCCCTGACCGCTCCGTTCGACGGCGTGGTGGAAAGTCTCTCCGCCTCGGTCGGGGATCAGGTCGTGGACGGCTTCGAACTGGCGCGTATCAAGAGCGAGGCGTGATCGTGGTTTCGGGGGCTCTGGCCGCGATGGCCATCACGGCCAGCCTGATGGGTGAACCGGAAATGCATACGGTTCGCGTCCAGCCGGACGACCTGGCGGATCTGCAATGCATCGTGACGCTGATGGAAGGGATCGGTGAAGACGAGGCGCAGAACGCGTCGCTCATGCCCGCCATGAACTACTTCATGGGCAAGATCGCCGGTCGCGGGCGGTTCGAACGGTGGGACAAGATTGTGGTCGCCTATCGCGCGGGTCTGGACCAGACAGGTCGCGACAAGGTGGTCGCGGACCATGGCGCGCGTTGTTTGATGGAAGGACTGGCGCCGACCGCAGCCTTTACTCAGATTGTCATGACCGACCTCGCTGCGGCCATCGCCGCCTCGCCGGACTAAAGCCCCACGCCGCCCAGTGGGCGGGTGAAGATGGTGTCGCCGAAGGTGGCGACGAGGGCCAGGGCGGGGCGAAGGGCGCCGTTTTCGCGAGTGTCGGCCGACCAGGCGTCGTGCGTGGCCTGGTCCATCCAGACCTCGGTGACCCACAGGGCGTCTGCGTCGTTCAGGTCGTGGGCCAGCACATAGTTATGGCAGCCGGGTCTTCTGACGTTGGGGTCGAGCAGACACAGGCTCAGTTCGTCGCGGCGGCCGGGGTGGGCCGTAAGGCGGGTGATCAATCCGTACATTCTGTCTCGCGCCGCGCCGGGGAGAGAAGGAGGCGCCGCGTCCTGCCTAGCGGACGGGGGATTAAGAAACTGGCCAATGCCGCCCAGGATCACTAGGTGGGCGCCATGTCGCTTCACATGATCAAGCTTTGCGTCGGCGTGTCCGACGTCGAATGGCTGGAGACGCGGGCCGCCGGCGGCCAGCCTCTGGTGGTTCACACCCGGACGACGCCCAAGCGGGCGGCCGAGATCGAGGATGGCGGGTCATTGTATTGGGTCGTCAAGGGCAGCATCGCCTGCCGTCAGCCCATTGTGGACATCACGACCCTGGGCGAGGGCAAGGAAAGTCGTTGCGAAATCACGCTGGAGCCCCGGGTGATCCGCACCGCCCCGATGGCCCGCCGGCCGTTCCAGGGCTGGCGCTATTTCGAGCCCAAGGACGCGCCCGCCGACATCGACACGCTGGAGGCGGGCGAGGCGCCGGACGAACTGGTGCGGCAACTGCGCGAACTGGGCGCCTGGTAGCCAAAGACCCCAATCCGATTGGGTGTTGACCCTGGCGGTCGCGCATGGCCTGTGCCGCGTCCGATGTTCAAGATCAGCGCCCTTACCCGTTCCACGCTCAAAGAACTGACCACCCTGGCCTGGCCGGTGGTGCTGGCGCGTCTGGGCATCATGACCATGGGGCTGACCGACGCCATCGTAGTGGGCCATTACGCCAGCCGCGAACTGGCGTTCCACTCCCTGGCCTGGGCGCCGTCTTCGGTGGTGCTGACGACGGCGGTCGGGCTGATGATGGGGGTGCAGGTCATGACCGCCCGCCTGAGAGGCGAGGGGCGCGGCGACGAGGTCGGCGCCGTCCTGCGCCGGGGCATGGTCTATGCGCTGCAGATCGGGCTCGTCTCCATGATCGGCCTGATGCTGCTGGGGCCGTTCGGCCTGATGCACATGGGGCTGGAGGATGGGCTGGGCGAGGGCGCGTCGCCCGTGCTGATGGTCTTCGCCCTGTCGATGCCGGCCTATCTGATTTCGGTGGCGGCCCAGTTCTTCCTTGAGGGGCTGCACCGGCCCAAGGCGGGCATGGTCGCCATGTGGGTGGCCAATGCGGTCAATCTGGCGCTGAACATCGTCTTGGTGCCGGACATGCTGGGTCTGGGCGTGGATGGGGCGATCGCCTCGGCCTGGGCGACGTTCGGGGCGCGGACGGCGCTGGCGGTGTTTCTGGTGGTCTTCATCCTGCGCCTGCCGGAAGCGCGGGCCTGGGGCCTGTTCGCCAAGCCCAGGCGCGACCGCTCGGTCGAGGTGGAGCAGATCCGCGTCGGCATCGGCGCGGGATCGTCCAACTTCATCGAGGTCGGGGCCTTCGCCGCCATGACCCTGTTCGCCGGGCAGCTGGGCGCGGCCGAGACGGCCAGCTGGGCCGTGGTCATCAATGTGTCCGCCATCGTCTTCATGGTGCCGATGGGCCTGTCGTCGGCGACGGCGGTGCTGGTGGGGCGGGCCTATGGGGCAGGCGACCGGCCGGGCGTGATGCGCAGCGGCCTGCTGGGCATCGCCGTGGTGACGGTTCTGGCCTTCATCATCGCCGTCGGCCTGTGGCTGGCCGCGCGGCCGGTGGTCAGCGCCTATACGACCGACCCCGCCATCCTGGCCATCGCCACGCCCGCCCTGGTTCTGGCGACCCTGTTCTTCGTCGCCGACGCCCAGCAGGTGGTCGCCGCCCAGGCCAACCGCGCGGCCGGCGACGTGGTCTGGCCCACCCTGATGCACCTTTTGTCCTATGGCGTCATCATGATCCCGCTGGGCTGGTGGCTGGCGCACCGGACGGGCGTCGACGGCCTGGTCTGGTCCGTGATCGTGGCCAGCCTGATTTCCGGCGTGCTGCTGACGGGACGGTTCCTGCGCGTGGCGCGGCGGGCGCCGGTGGTGAAGGCGACGGTTTCCTGAGCGAGCCACGTCAAAGGTGACGTTTCGGTTTCGCCGCTCTATATCCGTGCGCTTCCCCGAACTCCTGGACGATCATGGCCCGCATCCTCATCACCTCGGCGCTGCCCTACATCAACGGCATCAAGCACCTGGGGAATCTGGCGGGGTCGATGCTGCCGGCCGACGTATGGGCGCGGTTCAAGCGGGCGCAAGGAAATGAGGTGCTCTACATCTGCGCCACCGACGAGCATGGCACTCCGGCCGAGCTGGCCGCCGCCGCCGCCGGTCAGGACGTGCGGACCTATTGCGACGAGCAGCACGAGATTCAGAAGGTGGCGGGCCAGGCGTTCGGCCTCAGCTACGACTGGTTCGGCCGGTCGTCGAACCCGCAGAACCATCGGCTGACCCAGCATTTCGCGGAAGCCCTGGAGAAGAACGGCCTGATCGAGGAGCGGGTGGATCGGATGATCTACTCCATCGACGACGCCCGCTTCCTGCCCGACCGCTATGTCGAGGGGACGTGCCCCCATTGCGGTCACGTCGGCGCGCGCGGGGATCAGTGCGACAACTGCGGGCGGCTGCTGGACCCGACCGACCTGATCGATCCCTATTCGTCGGTGTCGGGGTCGCGGAATCTGGAGGTGCGCGATACCCGCCACCTCTATCTGTTGCAGACGAAGATCGAGCCGGAAATCCGCGCCTGGGTCGACGGCAAGAGCGGCTGGCAGACCCTGGCCAAGTCCATCGCCTACAAGCATCTGGACGAGGGTCTGATCGACCGGGGCATCACCCGCGACCTGGCCTGGGGCGTGCCGGTGACCAAGGACGGCTTCCCGCGTCCGGGCATGGAGGACAAGGTCTTCTACGTCTGGTTCGACGCCCCCATCGAATATATCGCGGCGACCGAGGAGTGGGCCGAGGCGACCGGCGCCAGCTGGCGCGACTGGTGGCGTCTGGACGAGGGGGCCGAGGATGTCCGCTATGTCCAGTTCATGGGCAAGGACAATGTCGCCTTCCACACCGTATCGTTCCCCGCGACCATCATCGGCTCGGGCGAGCCGTGGAAGACGGTCGACCAGCTGAAGGCGTTCAACTGGTTGAATTGGTACGGCGGCAAGTTCTCGACCAGCCAGAAGCGCGGCGTCTTCATGGACCAGGCGCTGGAGCTGCTGCCGGCCGACTACTGGCGATGGCGGTTGACGGCTTACGGCCCGGAACACGCGGATTCGGCCTTCACCTGGGAGGATTTCCAGGCCTCGACCAACAAGGACCTGGCCGATGTGCTGGGCAATTTCGTCAACCGCATCGTCAAGTTCGCGGAATCCAAGTTCGACGGCGTCGTGCCGGACGGCGGTCAGGCCGGGCCGGTCGAGGCCAGGCTGGAGGCCGACATCAAGGCGGCCGTGGCCGAGGCGACTGAACAGTTCGAGGCGATGGAGTTCAGGAAGGCCGCCGTCGCCATCCGCGCCGCCTGGGTGCTGGGCAACGAATATCTGCAGGTCGCGGCGCCCTGGACGGCGTTGAAGACCGACCGCGACCAGGCGGCGGTGGGGGTGCGGACGGGCCTGAACCTGGTCGCCCTGTTCGCGCGTCTGGCCGCGCCGATCCTGCCGTTCACGGCGCCGAAGATCGCGGCCTCCGTGGGCGTGGACGACCTAAGCTGGCCGGGCGCGGACGAGGATCTGCTGAACATCCTGCCGGTCGGCGGCAAGGTCCAGGCCCAGGGCGTGCTGTTCGCCAAGATCGAGGACGCCCAGGTGGCGGAATGGTCCGAACGGTTCGGCGGCGCGGACGCCTGATCGCGCGGGCAGGGGACGGCGGATGACACTGAACCTGGCACCGCTGAACGAGACGCAACGCGCGGCGATCCGCGAACGCCTGCGCCGGACGGGGCGCGCCCAGGTGGAGGGCGTGCTGGCCGACCGCGACGCCCTGGCCCTGAACCAGGCGGCGGCGGGCGCCGAATACAATATCGTCACGCGGCGCGGGTCCGGCCATGTCGATCTGCCGGCGGCCTGGCTGGCCTCATTGACCCCGGATCAGAAGACGGCGCTGGGACAGGCGGTGCAGACCTCGGCCCGCGAGGAGTTCCAGTATCTCTACGACAATCACCCGATCTACGATCTGGTGCAGGCGGGGCAGGCGGCGCCGATTTGGGCGGACCTGCTGGCCTTCCTGAACGGCGAGGCGTTTCTGGGCTTGATGCGCGACCTGACCGGCGAGCCGCGCATCGCCCTGGCCGACGCCCAGCTGACGCGGTTTCGCGCCGGGCATTTCCTGACCGAGCATGACGACCATGTCGAGGGCAAGAATCGCCACTTCGCCTATGTGCTCAACCTGACGCCTACGTGGCGGATCGAGTGGGGCGGGTTGCTGGCCTTCCACGGGGCGGATGGAAACGTGGCCGAAGCCTTCACCCCGCGCTTCAACACCCTGAACCTGCTGAAGGTGCCGTCGGCCCATTCGGTGACGCAGGTGGCCCTGTCGGCGGGCGCGGACCGGATTTCCGTCACGGGGTGGCTGCGCGGAGTTTGAGGTCTTGGCTTATCAGGCCCCGTTTCCGTCGGCGAAGATGATCGGCAGGCCCGCAGCGTGCCAGGCCTGGATGCCGCCGGTCAGGTTGAACAGGGGTTGGCCGTCCGCTGCTGTGGGGCCGACGAAGGCGCAGACCTGATGGCTGCGTCCGCCCTTCAGGCACTGGACGACGATCTTCTTGTCGGCCGGCAGGTCCAGCGCCTCCCAGGCGGCGGGCATCTGGCTGAGCGGGGCCAGGATGGCGCCGTCGATGCGGGCGGCGGCGAACTCGTCCGCCTCGCGCACGTCGATCAGGACGGCCTCGCCCGCCTGCAGCCAGGTGGCGGCCTCTTCGACCGTGACCGTGGCGACGGTCATGGCGCGACCGTTGGTTCAGCGGGCGCCGGCGTCGGGCTGTCCTCGGTGCGTTTCTGGCCCCGGTGTTTGGCGGCTTCCTCGGGACCGATCTCAAG
Source organism: Brevundimonas sp. (assembly GCF_032017145.1). GTDB lineage: Bacteria > Pseudomonadota > Alphaproteobacteria > Caulobacterales > Caulobacteraceae > Brevundimonas. The sequence continues at coordinate 2,121 of NZ_DALZQC010000033.1, read as the reverse complement.
GAAGGCCGGGGCCGAGGCGTTGAATTCGTCCATATGGCCGGTGCGGACCACGACCTGGCGCGCACCGTCCCAGATCATGTGCAGGGCGACATACAGCACCACGACCAAACCGATGTAGCCGATCCAGCTGAAGCGATGCAGCAGCTTGGCGATATAGGTGGCGGCCACCCCCATCAGGGCGATCGACAGGATCAGGCCGAAGACCATGATCCATGGATGTTCGTGCGCCGCGCCGGCGACGGCCAGCACATTGTCCAGCGACATGGTGATGTCGGCGACCATGATCTGGATCAGGGCGGCGCCGAAGCTCTTGCGCTTGACGCCCAGCTCCTCGGGCGAGGGGCCTGTGCCATGCTCGATGCTCATGGCCAGCTGAAGCTCGGCCTCCGCCTCGGCCTGGTCGTGGGTCGCCTGCTCTCGCAGTTCGCGCCACATCTTCCAGCAGACCCAGAGCAGCAGCAGGCCGCCCGCCAGCAGCAGACCGACCAGGGCCAGAAGCTGGACGGTGATCAGGGCGAAACCGATTCGCATGACCACGGCGGCGGCCAGACCGATCAGAATGGCCTTCTTGCGCTGGTCCTGGGGCAGGGCGGCGGCGGCCAGGCCCACGGCGACGGCGTTGTCGCCGGCCAGGACCAGGTCCATCAACAGGACCTGACCCAGGGCCGCAGCCTGGCTGGCGAGTTCGGGAGACGAGAGGAATTCCATGTCCGTTCTCTAACCCCGGTGCGACCTTCTGTCAGCCGCGTTGCGCGCGCGCCGCCTCATAAAGCGCCACGGCGGCGGCGTTGGACACGTTCAGGCTCTCGAACCCGCCGGGCATGGGGATCTTGGCCAGGACGTCGCAGTGTTCGGCCACCAGCCGGCGGATGCCGTCGCCCTCCGAGCCCATGACCAGGACGGTGGGCTGCGAATCAAGCGCCTCTTCCAGCGTCTGTTCGCCCGACCCGTCCAGGCCCACCGCGCGCCAGCCCAGATCGGCCATACGCTCCAGCGCGCGCGACAGATTCGTCACCCGCGCATGGGGCAGGCGCTCTGTGGCGCCGACCGCCGCCTTGGCCAGGGCGCCGGCCAGGGCCGGGGCGTGGCGGTCCTGAACGATGATTCCCCGCGCGCCGAAGGCCAAGGCCGAGCGGAAGATGGCGCCGACATTCTGGGGATCGGTCAGCTGGTCCAGCATGACGATGACGCCCTGGGCGGGATCGGCCAGGTCTTCCAGCGTCACGCCTTCCAGCGGCTGGACCTTGAACACCATGCCCTGGTGCACCGCGCCGGGGGGCAGCATCCGGCTCAGGGCCTGATTGTCCATGACCTCGATCTTGTGGCCGTGGTTCAGCCGGCCGTCCTCGATCTCCTGCGCGCGGTCGGCGGTGACGATCAGACGACCCGTTCCCCGACGCGAGGGATTCGCCAGGGCGGCCAGAACCGGGTGGCGGCCCCACAGATAATTATCGGCGTCCGACTTGCCCCGGTCGGCCGAGCGGGGCTGCCGAGGCGCATCCTCGCGCGCGGCAAACCCTTGCGCGGCGGGCTTTTGCGTCTTGTCGCGCGGTCCTCCGGGCCGGTTTCCGAGAACCTGTTTTTTACCGCTTTTACGGTCGTTGCGTTCTGATTTCGACGACACTATAAGACGCCCTCCGATTTGGAGCCCCAAGGGCTTTCGGGTCTGGGCGCCCCCTCTACTGCAGAGGAGGCGACAAGCCGAAGGCTTTTGTTTCGTCCCGCATCTTTATGGGCGGAACGAGGGGTCCGGCGGTTCGACAAGGCGCGCTGGGGGAATGTCCCGAGTGGCAAAGGGGGGGGACTGTAAATCCCCTGCGTAAGCTTCGAAGGTTCGAGTCCTTCTTCCCCCACCACGCGCCTTCGAACACGACGGATCAGGACGCCGGAGAGGATCGGCTGCGGCGTTCCCCAAGAACTTCCGCAGTCTCCGCGCGGGTATAGCACAATGGTAGTGCAGCAGCCTTCCAAGCTGAGGATGTCGGTTCGATCCCGTCTACCCGCTCCAGGTTTTTTCAGCACAGCGCCCCTCCGCTGACGGACCAGGGCCTCGAGGAGTTTTGGCCATGGCCAAGGAAAAGTTCGAACGCACGAAGCCGCACTGCAACATCGGCACGATTG
>NZ_DALZQC010000032.1:0-31344 GCF_032017145.1 Brevundimonas sp. | reverse complement strand
CCGCCGCCTTCGCCCCGCCGCCGCAACTGCCCGCCGTGCAGATGACCGAGACGCCGCCGGCCCCCAGTGTGGAACAGACCCCCGCGCCGCGCCCGACGCCGGCCGCTTCGGGCAGTCCCTGCCTGCGTCACACCGGATCCGACTGGCGCACCCTGTCGGGATCGATGAGCCTGAACGCCTGCGTCCAGGCGCTGTACGCCGGAACCTGCGTGGGGCCGGGCGACGCCCAATACGGCCGCTGGGGCGACATGACCCTGCGGCTGGTGCCGCGCCGGGTGGAACAGTCGAACGACAACGCGCGTTTCCGCACCCTGGCCGAGCAGGATCGCAACTGCCAATTTCCGGGAATGAACTGATGCGTCTCGCCCTTCTCGCCGCCGTCGCCGGGGTCGCTGTTCTGGGCGCCTGCTCCAACCAGCCGAAATATGAGTTCGCGGAAGGCGCCTGCTACTTCGTCGCGACGCCGGACAATGCGCCGCCGCGCCTGCAGAAGATCGCCGACGACCAGCCGCAACTGGAACAGTGCGCCGCCCGCCTGGAGGAAATGCGTCTGCGGTTCCTGCGCATGGGCGGGTCGAACCAGGAGATCGCGGGCGCCTATCAGGGGCGATTCATCTTCATCGACCGCGAGGGCGTCAAGATCGGCAAGAGCCTGACCGGCAGCCGCTTCTTCTCGATGGCGCGAACCGGAGACGGGCGACTGGCCATCCCCGGCGCCATTCAGCGTGACGAGACCGGTCGTCCCGTCGCCGTGGCGGCGGAGCCCGCCGCGAAGTAGAGCTTGCGCGTCATGAACAAAGGTGGAACATTTCGTTAATCCACCGGTTTGGCGGGTCGGATGTCGAATGCGGCTGGCGGTGATCCGCATCCGGCCTAAGACATCGGGCTGAATTACAGGGCGGGCCAGAGACGCCCCGCCCTTCGAGAAAAGGAAGTTTCCATGGCGGGCAGCGTCAACAAGGTCATTCTGGTCGGCAATCTGGGTCGCGACCCGGAAATCCGCTCCATGCCCAACGGCGACCGGATCGCCAATCTGTCGATCGCGACCTCGGAAACCTGGCGCGACAAGTCCTCGGGCGAGCGCAAGGAAAAGACCGAGTGGCACCGGGTCGTCATCTTCAACGACAACATCGTCAAGGTGGTCGAGAACTATGTGAAGAAGGGTTCGACCGTCTATATCGAGGGCGCGCTCCAGACCCGCAAATGGACTGATCAGCAGGGCGTCGAGAAATACTCGACCGAGATCGTGGTCAGCCGCTTCAAGGGTGAACTGACCATGCTGGGCGGCCGTTCGGAAGGCGGTTCGTCGGGCGGCGGTTACGGCGGCGGCGGTGGAAACTATGGCGGTGGTCGCGGCGACGACGACTATTCGTCCGGCTTCTCGACCGGCGGGGCCAACAAGCCCAGCGGTCCCAAGGAAAGCTACGACCTGAACGACGACATTCCGTTCTGAGGTCTGACCGTTGGGGCGGGGGCCTTACAGCTATCGTGACGATCCCGCCGTGCCGGCCTTCCCGGACGACCGGCCGGTCGTGCTGTTCGACGGCGACTGCGCCCTGTGCTCCGGCTCGGCGCGCAAGATACTGAAGCGCGACCGGGCAGGCCGTATCCGTCTGGCGCCCACGCAGTCGCCGCTGGGACGGGCGCTGCTGGTCCACTACGGCGTCGATCCCGACGATCCCTATACGATGCTGCTGATCCAGGATGGCGTGGCGCGCCAGCGCTCGGACGGCGTTCTGGGCATCGCCGCCCTGCTGCCGTCGCCCTATCGGCTGGCGGTTCTGGGGCGGATCGTCCCGCGCGACGTTCGCGACACCCTGTATGATTTCATTGCGCGCCGTCGCCGTCGTTTTCCCGGCGCGACATGGTGCGCCATGCCGCCGCAAGGCGTCGATCTGAGCGACAGGGTGTTGGGATGAGCGGGCGGGTCTTGGTGCTGGGCGCCAACGGTTTCATCGGCTCCCATGTCGCGGCGGCCCTGGCCTCGGCCGGCTGGTCCGTGCGGGCCGGGGCGCGCCGCATCGCCGAACCGGCCCGCCGCGCGCCCGGTTTCGACTGGGTGTCCGCCGACTTTTCCCGACTGACGACGGCCGAGGGCTGGAAGCAGATATTGGACGGCGTCGACGCGGTGGTGAACTGCGTCGGCGTCCTGCAGGACGGCGGCGGCGACAGCACCCGCGCCGCTCACGTCGATGGACCGCACGCTCTGATCGCGGCGTGTCAGGCGGCGGGCGTGCGGCGGCTGGTGCATATTTCCGCCGTCGGCGCGGACGAGGCGGCCGGCACCCCCTATGCCCGCACCAAGGCCGAGACCGAGCGGCTGGTCGAGGCCAGCGGCCTGGACTGGCTGATCCTTCGGCCGTCGCTGGTGGTGGATCGCGCGGCCTTCGGCGGCACGGGGCTGATCCGGGCGCTGGCGGCCTTTCCGGTGTTCAGCCCGGTCGTGGGCGGCGACCAGACCTTCCGGCCCATTCCGTTGGGCGACCTGTGCGCGGCGGTCGTCGCGGCGGTGAAGCCGGGCGCGCCGTCGCGTCAGTCGCTCGACATGCCGGGGCCGCAGGCGGTGACCATGGTCCAGACGGTGCGGCTTTACCGCGGCTGGATGGGTCTGAAGCCGGCTCCGGTCGTTCGCGTGCCGCGTGCCCTGGCCGCGCCCGCCCTGGCCATCGGCGATCTGCTGGGGCGGCTGGGATGGTCGTCGCCGATCCGCACGACCGCCATCAAACAGATGGATCACGACGTCGCCGGTCGGGACAGCGGTTGGGCCCAGGCGCTGAGCGTGCATTCGCGCGGCTTTACGGACTTTCTGGCCCAGACCCCGGCCTCGGTTCAGGACGTCTGGCACGCGCGGCTGTGGTTCGTGCGGCCGGTCGCCATCGTCACCCTGGGCCTGTTCTGGCTGATCACGGGGCTGATCAGTTTCGGACCGGGCTGGAACGGCGCTCTCGCCATCCTGCATGAGGGCGGCTATGGCCGTCTGGCTGGCCCCGTCGCCTGGTGGGGCGCGCTGCTGGACGTGGTGCTGGGGCTGGCCCTGTTCGTGCGGCCCTGGACGGCGCGGGTGGCGATCTTCATGTGCCTGGCCACGGTCGGCTATCTGATCGCCGCGACGATCAGCCTGCCGCACTACTGGATCGACCCGCTGGGGCCGTGGCTGAAGGTCCTGCCCATGATGGCGCTGTGCCTGTTCGTCGCCGCCACGGACGCCCGCCGATGAGCCTGTATGTCCTGCTGAAGATCATCCACATCCTGTCGGGCGCGGTTCTGTTCGGGACGGGGGCGGGGATCGCCTTCTTCATGCTGCGCGCCCATGCGACCAGGAACGCCAAGACGGTGGCGGATGTCGGCAGGATCGTGGTGCTGGCCGATTTCGTCTTCACCACCAGCGCCGTGGTGGTTCAGCCGATCAGCGGGCTGGGCCTGATCCATCTGCAGGGCTGGTCCCTGACCAGCCCGTGGCTGCTGGCGGCCTATGGGCTCTATGTCTTCGTCGGCGTCTGCTGGCTGCCGGTGGGGTGGATCCAGTACCGGATGATGACGCTGGCCGAACAGGCGGCGGGGCAGGGCGCGCCATTGCCGCCTGCCTATAACCGGCTGTTCCGCTGGTGGTTCGGACTGGGCTGGCCGGCCTTTGCGGGCGTCCTGGGCATCTATTGGCTGATGGTCGCAAAGCCCGAGTTCTGATCGCCTACCAGACCGCCTGATCGAAATGGCGCAGGATCATCTGATCCGCCGTAATCAACTGCGCGCCGTCGGCCATGGCGTTGGCCACGATCAGACGGTCGAACGGATCGCGCGTCCAGCCGAACCGACAGGCCGCCTGAGCGACGGCCGACATCGAGGCGTCGGATTGGACCAAGCCGATCTGGTCTTCCAGCGCCGCGATCATGTCCGGGACGGACGGCGGATTTATCCGACCCAGTTCAGTGAGGATTTCAAGCTCGACAACAACCAGCGGCGAGATCGCGGGAGCGCCGGAACGGCGTAGCAGTCGTTTGGCGACATCGCTCAGGTTTTTGGTTTTGCGCAGATAGAGCCAGGCCACGACCTGGGTGTCCAAATGGATCATTTGTCGCCCAGATCGAACTTGGTGTCGGGATCCCAGGTCCAGTGGCTCTTGTTCGTGTCGATGTCGTCGGCCCAGTCGTCGGCGCCCTCGCGCACGCCTTGCGCCATATAGGCGTCGTAGCGTTCCTCCGGCGTCAGGACGGGCTTGGGCGCTTCGGCGATCAGCGTCAGTCGTCGCCCGCCGCGTCGGATGGTCAGCGGCTCTCCAGTGGCCAGCACGCCGTCCACCAGTCGAAACAGATCCTTGCGAAGGGCGGTCAGGGTGACTTCGGTCATATGTACAGGTTGGTCGTTGAGGCTGTACATGTCAATGCAACGCCGCGACACCTCATGTGAGCGACGAAAGCGCCCGCGCCGTGTCATAGACCATCCATGACCGACGCCGCCCCAGATACCGCGCCCGCACCCGCGCCCCTCCCTGTGAAGCCCCACGCCCTGACCGGACTGGAGATCGCGGCCATTCTGGCGATCATCGTGGTGTGGGGGGTGAACAATGCGGGGGCCAAACTGGCGACGGAGACCCTGTCGCCGCTGATGGTCGGGGCCATTCGTTTCGGCATCGCCTCGGCCTGTCTGATCGCCTTCGTGCGGCCGCCCTTCCCCGACTGGAAGAGCCTGCTGTTGATCGTGATGCTGGGCGGGCCGATCCAGTACGGGCTGGCCTATACCGCCTACTGGTTGGCGACCGACGTCAGTCCGGTGACCGTGGCCAACCAACTGTGGATCCCGTTCACTACCCTGTTCGCCTTCCTGATCCTGGGCGAACGGCTGTCCAGGGCGGCCTTGGTCGGCATGGGCGTGGCCTTCGTCGGCGTGGCCTGGATGACGCTTGATGCGCACGCGCTGCAGGACTGGAAGGCCATTCTGGTCGCCATCGCGGCGGGCGCCGCCTGGGGCGTGACGACCGTGGTCGCCCGGCGGACCACCTCCATCCCGCCGCTGAAGATGCAGGGCCTTCTGGCCCTGGGCGCCTTTCCCGTCATGGCCTTCGGGTCGGCGATGTTCGAACACGGCCAGTGGCAGGCGATCCAGCGCGCCACGCCCATGGTCTGGGCCTCTCTGCTGTGGGCGGGGGTGGTGTCGTCTGTCTTGGCCACGACCCTGTTGTTCTGGCTGGTTCAGCGGCGCGAGGCGGGGCGGGTGACGCCCTATCTGCTGGTGACGCCGGTGGTGTCGATGGCGATCGGCTGGGGCCTGATGGGCGATGTGCTGACGCCGCAGATCCTGACGGGCTCGACCATCGCCATGGGCGGGGTGGTGCTGGTGGCCCTGGCGGAACGGGGCTTGCGCGCGGGCGCCGCCAAGGCTTGATCTGATCGGAAACGATTCAGGAGCCGTCCGTGAACCACATACCCCTCGACGCCGACCACGTCTCTCGCCGCTGGCTGGGCAAGGCGGCGCGCGAACTGCCCGCGCAGGAGGCCAGCGTGGTCGCCAGCGCAGCCGACCGCCGTCCGATCTCGGAAGACATCAACGAGACCTTCGACGATCGTCAGACCTTCGGAGAGCGGCTGGCGGATCGGGTGGCGGCCTTTGGCGGCTCCTGGCCGTTCATCATCGCCTTCGGGGTGTTTCTTGCCCTGTGGACGGTCATCAATCTGTTGCTGCGGAAAGAGGCGTTCGACCCCTATCCCTTCATCTTCCTGAACCTGGTGCTGTCGATGCTGGCGGCGGTGCAGGCGCCGGTCATCATGATGAGCCAGAACCGGCAGGCGGCCAAGGATCGCCTGGACGCGGGCAATGACTATCAGGTCAATCTGAAGGCCGAGATCGAGATCATGGCCCTGCTGGAAAAGGTCGAGCATCTGGCCGCTCGTCAGCAGGAGCAGACCGACATGATCCAGCGGCTGCTGCAAGAGAGAAACGCCCGCTGAACCGGGATTCAGCGGGCGCTCTCGATCCGGTTTTCGGAAACCTCAGCTGGCGCTGAGCGCCGCGCAGGCCACGCGGTCGCCCGCCCCGCCGATGGGCTGGGTCGTGTGGTCGTCGGGATTGGCGTGGATGATGACGGCCGAGCCGTCGGCGTCCCACAGCCACTGGCCGGGGCCCTCGGACGAGATGCGGGCGCGGGTGGTGAACAACTCGGCGTTCACCTTGCCGTCCGCCCCGGCCCAGACGTTTGGCAGGTCGCCGTCGTCCGGGCCGGCCGGATTCAGCAGACCGTGCGGGGCCTTCGGCTCGCCGTGATTGATGTGCGCGCCGGACGAGGTGAAGGGCGCGGCGCATTCGCCGGTCGCATGGATGTGGATGCCGTGCCAACCGGGGGTCAGGCCCGTAGCCTCGATCTTGATCAACAGGCCGGTCGGACCCTGACGCAGATCGACGCGGCCGATGTTGGCGCCTGCGGCGTTGACGAGAACCGCCTGGCCGGTCGCGCCCACGGGGGCGCGTTCGACGGCGGTCTGGGGGGCATTGCCGGTGGCGGCGCAGGCCGTGGTCAGAGCCAGCGGCGAGGCGATCACCAGGGCGGCGGCTAGCGTTTGGACGCGCATATGAAATGTCCTTTCAGAGACGGGCTTTCACGGCGGCGTCGCTTTGCCACCGAGCCCCTGGAATGCTAGAAATCGTCACAGCGGATCACGTTCCGATTCCGGCCGCATAAAGCCACGCTTCCTTGACCGACGACAGCTACGAAAACGCCGCATCCCCGATCAATTCCGGCAGCGGCGGCTCCGACATATCCACGATCACGATCGAGGACGAACTGAAGCGTTCGTACCTCGACTACGCCATGAGCGTGATCGTGTCGCGCGCCCTGCCCGACGCGCGCGACGGCCTGAAGCCGGTGCATCGTCGCATACTGTATTCGATGCACGACCTGAACATGACGCCCGAGCGCGCCTATTCGAAGTGCGCGCGCGTGGTCGGCGACGTGCTGGGCCGGTTCCACCCCCACGGCGACGCCTCGGTCTATATGGCCCTGGTGCGGATGGCCCAGCCCTTCTCGATGGGGCTGATGCTGGTCGACGGTCAGGGCAACTTCGGCTCGGTCGACGGCGATATGCCCGCCTCGATGCGTTACACCGAGGCCCGGATGGCGCCCGCCGCCGTCGCCCTGATGACGGACATCGACAAGGACACGGTCGATTTCCAGCCGAACTACGACGAGAAGGAGCTGGAGCCGGTCGTCCTGCCCAGCCGGATCCCGAACCTGCTGGTAAACGGCGCCGGCGGCATCGCCGTCGGCATGGCGACCAATATCCCGCCGCACAATCTGGGCGAAGTCGTGGATGCGGCCCTGGCCCTGCTGGACGACCCGAATATCTCCGACGACGCCCTGCTGGACATCGTGCCCGGTCCAGACTTCCCGACCGGGGGCGAGATCATGGGCCGAACCGCGCCGCGCAATGCGCTGCGTGACGGGCGCGGCTCGGTCGTGGTGCGCGGCCGCGCCTCGGTCGAGGAGATCCGCAAGGACCGCGAGGCCATCGTCGTCACCGAACTGCCCTATCAGGTCAACAAACAGACCCTGATCGAGCGGATCGCCGAAATGGTGCGCGAGAAGCGTCTGGAAGGCATTTCCGACGTCCGCGACGAATCCGACCGCCAGGGCATGCGGATCGTCATCGAGCTGAAGCGCGACGCCTCGGGCGATGTGATCCTGAACCAGCTGTGGCGCTACACCGCCATGCAGTCGTCGTTCGGCGTCAACATGCTGGCGCTGAACCATGGCCGTCCCGAGCAGATGGGCCTGCGCCAACTGCTGGAGGTCTTCCTGGACTTCCGCGAGGAGGTGGTGGTCCGCCGGGTCAAGTTCGAACTGGCCAAGGCGCGGGATCGCGGCCACGTGCTGGTCGGTCTGGCCGTCGCCGTCGCCAATATCGACGAGGTGATCCACATCATCCGCTCCTCGGCCGATCCGACCGAGGCGCGTGAACGGTTGCAGGCCAAGGCCTGGCCCGTCGGCGACATGATGGCCCTGGTCGAACTGATCGCCGACCCGCGCAGCGTCATCGTCGAGGGCGACAAGATCCGCCTGACCGACGAACAGGCCCGCGCCATCCTGGCCCTGACCCTGTCGCGTCTGACCGGCCTGGGCCGCGACGACATCTTCGGCGAGGCGCGCAGCCTGGCCGACACGATCCAGGGCCACCTGACCATCCTGTCGGACCGCAAGAACGTCCTGGCCATCATCCGCGACGACCTGATCGAGGTGAAGGACAGGTTCGCCGTGCCGCGCCGCACCCTGATCGGGGAAGGCGACGGCGAGATGGAGGACGAAGACCTGATCCCGCGCGAGGACATGGTCGTCACCGTGACCCACGGCGGCTATGTCAAGCGCGTGGCGCTGAACGCCTATCGGACCCAGCATCGCGGCGGCAAGGGCCGCAGCGGCATGGCGATGAAGGATGAGGACGCGATCACCGGCGTGTTCAGCGCCTCGACCCACACCCCGGTCCTGTTCTTCGCCACCAACGGCAAGGCCTACAAGCTGAAGACCTGGCGCCTGCCGCTGGGCAATCCGCAATCGCGCGGCAAGGCCTTCGTCAACCTGCTGCCCATCGAGCCGGGCGACAGCATCATGAACGTCCTGCCGTTGCCTGAGGACGAGACGACCTGGGGCGATTACGACATCATGTTCGCCACCAGTTCGGGCGATGTGCGCCGCAACAAGCTGTCGGACTTCGCCACGGTCAACCGCGCCGGCAAGATCGCCATGAAGCTGGAAGGCGAGGACCGGATGGTCGGCGTCGGCCTGTGCACCGCCGACGACGACGTGCTGCTGACCACGGCCCTGGGCCGGGCGATCCGCTTCAAGGCCGACGACGTGCGCGTGTTCAAGGGCCGGGATTCGACCGGCGTCCGGGGCGTGCGCCTGCAGGACGGCGACGAGGTGATCTCCATGGCCATCCTGGGTCGCGTCGATGCGACGCCGGAAGAACGCTCGGCCTACGTCAAACACGCCAACGCCATGCGCAAGGCCCTGGCCGGCGCAGAGGGCGAGGAGGACGCCGCGGCCCCGGTCGAGGCCGATGACGAGGCGACGGGCGACGCCGTCCTGTCGGTCGAACGGATCGCCGAACTGGGCGCGGCCGAACAGTTCATCCTGACGGTCACGGAAACCGGCTTCGGCAAGCGGTCCTCGGCCTATGAGTATCGCCGCACGGGTCGTGGCGGACAGGGGCTGACGGCCCACGGTCTGGGCGGACGCGCGGGCACGCGCCTGGCGGCGGCCTTCCCGGTCGAAGAAACCGACGACTTGCTGCTGGTCACCTCCGGCGGCCAGATGATCCGCACCCGCATGGATCAGGTCCGCATCGTCGGCCGCGCCAGCCAGGGCGTCACCATCTTCCGCACCGGCAAGGACGAGAAGGTCGTCTCGGTCGAACGCCTGCCGGAAAGCGGTGGGGACGATGTGGAAATCGCGGGCGAAGAGGGCGGCGAGGCGTAAGATCAAGACCCTCTCCCGGCGGGAGGGGGCTTGAGCGCACGGCGGCGTAGCCGTCGTTCTAGCGCGAAAGGGTGAGGGGGTGGACCGTGGGCCTGTCCCACCGGCGCAACCCTCATCCGGCCCTTCGGGCCACCTTCTCCCAACGGGAGAAGGGACGTGTTTTGGGGAGCGGTCATGGCGTCTGAAATCCTGATCGACGGCCGTCCCGCCACGACCGACGACCTGGCCCATCAGGCCCTGGTCAACTACGGCGCCTATACTTCTTTCCGCGTGGAGCAGGGCGCCGTGCGCGGCCTGGACCTGCATCTGGCGCGGCTGGAGCAGGCGGCGGTCGACCTGTTCGGCGAAAGTTCCGGCGAGGCCGAACTGCGGCGTCTGATGGCCCAGGCGGTCGCCGGTCGCGACGCCTGCTGGCTGCGGGTCAGCCTGTTCTCGCCCCAGATCGGTCATCGCGCCCCGTCGTTCGTCGGTCGGCCGAAAGTCATGACCGTGGTTTCGCCGCCCCCGCCGCCCTTGGCCGTCTCGGTCCGGGTCAGGGCGATGGCCTACGAACGGGAGGCGCCGCATCTGAAACACGTCGCGACCCTGGGGCTGACCCGCGCGCGCCGCGCTGCGCGGGCCGACGGCTTCGACGATGCGTTGTTCACCGACGCCGAGGGGCGGATTCTGGAGGGCGCGCTCTGGAACATCGGCTTCATTCGGAACGAGAGGATCGTCTGGCCGCCGGGACCGATGCTGGCGGGCGTGACCCAGGCCCTGATCCAGCGCGGCCTGCCTGGAGCAGGGCTGGCATCCGAGACCCGTCCGGTCGCCCTGTCCGAAATCGCCGCGTTCGACGGCGCCTTCCTGTGCAACAGCGCCACGCCGGTCTGTGCCGTCACGGCCATCGACGACGTGGCTTTCGCCGCCGATCCCGCGATGCTGGGCCGGTTGCAGCGCGCGTGGGAGTCCCAGCCGCCGCAAGTCATCGCGGCCCGCGACGATGACGAAGGCGTCAGCCGGCTAGGCCGCTGATTTCGCACCTGCTAAACGACGCCCAAAGGCAGGCGACAGGCTGGGGAGACACGCCATGCGCATCGGACTTTATCCGGGCACCTTCGACCCGGTGACGAACGGGCATACCGACATCATCAAGCGCGCGCTGAAGCTGGTGGACCGGGTGGTCATCGGCGTGGCGCGCAATGACGAGAAAGGCCCGCTGTTCACCACCGACGAGCGGGTTCGGATGCTGCAGGACGAGGTTGCGGGCCTGGGTGGCGACATCGTGGTCCAGCCCTTTTCAAACCTGCTGATGCATTTCGCCGAGGAACTGAACGCCAACGTCATCATCCGGGGTTTGCGCGCGGTCGCCGACTTCGAATACGAGTTCCAGATGACGGCCATGAACCAGCGCCTCAATCAGGACATCGAGACGGTATTCCTGATGGCCGATCCTCGGCATCAGGCCATCGCCTCGCGGCTGGTCAAGGAAATCGCCCGTCTGGACGGCGCGATCGACAGTTTCGTCAGCCCCGCCATCGCCGCGCGCGTGCGGGACAAGGTCAAGAACGGGATTTGAGAACGACTATGCGTAAGGCGATCATCGCGGCCTGCCTCGGCGCCCTTCTGGCCTCCAGCGCGGTCCAGGCCCAGACGGCGGCGCCCGCCGCCCCGGTCCCGGCCTCCGCCGCCGACTGGCGCACCATCGCGCCCGAGAACCTGCTGGTCATCGACACCGCCAAGGGCCGCATCCTGGTGGAGCTGGTTCCGGTGGCGGCGCCCAATCACGCCGAACGCATACGCACCCTGGCCAACCAAGGCTTTTACGACGGGCTGAAGTTCCACCGCGTCATCCCCGGCTTCATGGCCCAGACCGGCGATCCCAAGGGCACGGGCGAGGGCGGCAGCGAACTGCCCGACCTGAAGGCCGAATTCAACTTCCGTAGGGGCCGCGACGCCGGCTTCGTCGCCGTGCCCAACGCCGGAATGGGCGTGCGCGGCCTGGTGAACGACCTGCCGGTCCAGACCCAGCCGGACGCCCAGATGATGGTCACCGCCGACTTCAAGGTGGACGCCCACGGCCTGTTCTGCCCCGGCGTGCTGGGCATGGCGCGCGCCGGCTCGCCCGACAGCGCCAACAGCCAGTTCTTCCTGATGATGGGCGCCCGCGATCAGCTGGACGGGGTCTATACCGCCTTCGGCCGCGTGGTGTCGGGCCTGGACGTGCTGGACAAGATCAAGAAGGGTTCGGAGGCCGAGGACGGCAAGGTGACCGATCCTGACGTCATGACCCACGTCCGCATGGCCTCGGCCCTGCCGGAGGGGCAGCGCCCGACCGTGCGCGTGCTGAACGCCGGTAGCGCCGCCTTCGCCGACCGGATCGCCGCGACCCGCACCGCGCGCGGATCGGGCTTCAGCATCTGCGACGTCCAGCCGGTCGCCGAGATCGTCGGCGGCTGAAGCCGGATCGACCATCAGGAGGGGTAGGGGACATGGTTCGAAACGCATTGGCGGCGGCGGTCCTGTCCGCCCTTCTGTCAGGTCCGGTTCTGGCGCAGGAGGCGTCGCCGCCTCCGCCCCCGCCGCCCCCCGCTGACTGGCGCGCGGTCTTGCCCAGCGAACTTCTGGTCATCGACACGAGCAAGGGGCGCATCCTGGTCGAATTGGCGGCCGAGCTGGCGCCCGCCCATGTCGAGCGGATCAAGCTGTTGGCCGCGCGTGGGTTTTACGACAATCTGGCCTGGCACCGGGTGATCGACTGGTTCATTGCCCAGACCGGCGATCCGTTGGGCACCGGCGACGGTCAGAGCTGGTATCCCGACCTGAAGGGCGAGTTCACCTTCCGTCGCGGTCCCGACATGGCCTTCACCCCCGTCGCCGCCCCGACCGGCGCCCTGATCGGCTTCGTCCGATCCGTGCCGGTCCAGACCCAGCCCGACGACCTGATGGCCGGCACCGCCGACAAGAAGGTGCACGGCTGGGGCCTGTATTGCCCCGGCGTCGCCGGCATGGCGCGCGACGAAGGCAATGACACCGCCAACAGCCAATTCTTCCTGATGCGCCAGTCCTATCCGGCGCTGGACAAGCGCTACACCGTCTGGGGGCGGGTGGTGTCGGGGCTGGACGTGGTGCGCGCCCTGAAGGCCAGTCCCAACCCGGACGGCATCGTGACCGAGCCGGACCGCATGACCCGCGTGCGCCTGGCCGCCGACCTGCCCCAGGCAGAGCGCCCGGCGGTTCAGATGATGAACACCACCTCCGCCGCCTTCCGCGCCCTGGTGGAGCAGGCGCGCCAGGCCAAGGGCGCCGACTTCTCCGTCTGCGACATCGACATTCCGGCGCAGGTCACGCCGGGGGCGTAGAGCCTCAACCGGCCGATCCCCGGCCACGACCGCGCCGGCGTCGGCGACGGCGCGGCGGTTTCTGATCCTCGCGCATGCTTTGCAGCAGCAGGCCTTCGCGCAGACCCCGGTCGGCGACGCGAACGCGCTCTGACGGCCAGGCGCGCTGGATCGCCTCCAAGATCGCGGCTCCGGCCAGCACCAGGTCGGCGCGGTCGGGGCCGATACAGGCCTCGCGCGCGCGCCCTTCCGGCCCCAGGGCCTTCAGCCGATCCGCCGCCGCCTCGCAGTCACCGCGCGTCATCCACAAACCGTCGACCCGGTCCCGATTATAGCGCGGCAGTTTCAGATGAATGCCCGCCAGACTGGTGATCGCCCCCGATGTGCCGATCAGGTGGGCGCGGTCGCGCCGCAGCAGGTCCAGCATCGCGTCGTCCCAAATGCCGCCGGCCGCCAGGGCCGCGCCCATGTCGGCGACCATGGCCTCATACCAGGGCTCGCCCGCGTTTTCCGGCTCCGGGTGCCGTTCGGCCAGGGTGACGACGCCCAGCGGCGCCGACATCCAGCCGGTGGTGCGCCATTCCGCATCCTCCCGCTTCAGCCACGACAGTTCGGTGGAGCCGCCGCCGACGTCGATGATGACGACCCCGTCTGCCCTGGGGTCGATCAGGTTCAGGCACCCCTCGACCGCCAGCCGCGCCTCCTCGGCCGGGTCGATGATGCGCAGGCGCAGACCCGTGCCCTTGCGCACCCGGTCGATGAAGTCCGCACCGTTTTCGGCCGCGCGACAGGCCTGGGTGGCGACGGCGCTGAGGCGCGCCGAGTCCACGCCCTTACGCACGATCCGTTCGGCGCACAGGGCCAGGGCGTCATAGGCCCGGTCCATCGCCTGGGGGTCCAGCCGTCCGGTGCGCGACAGGCCCTCGCCCAGGCGCACGATGCGGCTGAAACTGTCCACCACGCGAAAGCCGTCGCGCGACGGCCGCGCGATCAGCAGCCGGCAATTATTGGTCCCCAGATCGAGCGCGCCGTAGAGCGGCGCATCCCGACCCGACGCATCCCGCGAACGGGAAGGCTGGGACCGCTCGTCGCGCCGTCGGGGCGCGCCGTGGGTCTCCGGCATGGGTCGTCATTCCGATGTGGGCGGTCCGAAGCGGCGCCCGTCCCCGTCAGCCTAGCGCGCGAAGATCGTCCGCGCCAAGCCATTCTGTCAGGAAGATGAACGGCGCGTCGGGGCCCGCGTCATAGGTCATGGCGTATCCAGAACCATGCCCCGGATTTACACAGCCCGCTTCTCTATCGGCCAGGTCGTGCGTCACCGGGACGACGCCTTTCGCGGCGTGGTGATGGACGTCGATTGCGCCTATGACGGACCGGCCGCCGAGACCGGCGCGCTCGATCCCAGCCAGCCCTTCTACCGGGTCTTCGCCCTGGGCGACGACGGCGGCTTCGTCGCCTATGCGGCCGAGGCCGTGCTGGAACATGGGGACGCCGTCCTGCTGCCCGACGACGTCGGCCGCTGGTTCACCCACGACGCCCACGGCCACCACGCACCGTTGGACGTGCGGCTGCACTGACGGTGGAAGACGTCGCAAGTCCTCGTTAGACTGAGGAAAAGATTTGAGGAGCGTCCCATGTCCGACTTCGAGCACGTCTTCGAACAGCCGCCCGAAGGCGCCGCCGCCGACTGGACCATCCCCCAGAACTGGGTCGCCTATACCGAGGTCGAGCACAAGACCTGGGACACGCTGTACGCTCGCCAGATGAAGGTGCTGCCGGGACGCGCCTGCGACGCCTTTCTGAACGGGCTGAAGGCGCTGGACCTGAATGCGGGCGGCATTCCCGACTTCGAAGTGATCAATCCCAAGCTCCAGGCCCTGACCGGCTGGACCGTGGTCTGCGTGCCGGGGCTGGTGCCGGACGAGGTGTTTTTCGATCACCTGGCCAACCGACGCTTCGTGTCGGGCCAGTTCATCAGGACGCCGGATCAACTGGACTATCTGCAGGAGCCGGACATCTTCCACGATGTCTTCGGCCACGTCCCCATGCTGACCGACCCGGCCTTCGCCGCCTATATGGAAGCCTATGGCAAGGGCGGACAGCGGGCGGCGTCCCTGGGCATGCTGCCCAATCTGGCGCGGCTGTACTGGTACACGGTGGAGTTCGGCCTGATGAAGGAGGCGGACGGCCTTCGCATCTATGGCGCGGGCATCGTGTCCTCTTCGACTGAGAGCGTGTTCGCCCTGGACGACCCGTCGCCCAACCGCCTGGGCTTCGACCTGCAGCGGGTGATGCGGACCCTCTACCGGATCGACGACTTCCAGCAGGTCTATTTCGTCATCGACAGTCTGGAAGCGCTGAAGAACGAGACGCTGAAGGATTTCGGTCCCGTCTATGCCGCCCTGAAGGGGCAGGAGGATCTGGCCATCGAAACCATCCTGCCGACCGATCAGGTCTTCACGCGCGGAAGCCAAGCCTATGCCGAAAAGGGCGGGCGGTTCGCGGCCTGAGGCCATTCCAACCTCGTCATCGTCGCCCTTGTGGCGAGGATCCATAGAGGCGGTGCTTAGCGGCATGCGCCGGGCGTAGGGATCCCAGGGACAAGCCCTGGGATGACGGACAAGGTGACTAGGTATGCGTGATCAGGCTGTTATGCCGCGTGTCGCGCATTCGGATAAAGGTGATCAGCGACACGCCGATCATGCCGGTCACATACCAAAAGAAGACGCTCTCCATCCCCGCGCCCTTGAACCACAGGGCGACATATTCCGCCGTGCCGCCGAACACCGCATTGGCGATGGCGTAGGGCAGGGCCACGCCCAAAGCCCGAATGTGGGCGGGGAACAGTTCGGCCTTCACCACCGCATTGATCGCCGTATAGCCCGACACGATCACCAGTCCGGCCAAGGCCAGACCGAAGGCCGCCATCGGGCTTTCGACGCGCGACAGCAATGTCATGATCGGCACGGTGAAGATCACGCCCAGCACGCCGAACGCCACCATGACCGGCCGCCGCCCGATCCGATCCGACAGCGCCCCCACGGCCGGTTGCAGCAGCATGAAGACGAACAGGGCCGCCGCGCTGATTTCGGTCGCGGTGTTCTTGGGAAAGCCGGTCGTGTTGACCAGGAACTTCTGCAGATAGGTCGTGTAGGTATAGAAGGCCAAGGTGCCGCCCGCGGTCAGGCCCAACACCATGAAAGCCTCCTTGGGGTGTTTGACGACCAGTTGGACGGCGCTGGACCTGGGCTTGTCCTTGACGTCCTCGGCCTTGTGCGTCTCGTCCAGCCGCCGACGCAGCCAGAAGACGACGACCGCCAGAGCCGCGCCCACGAAGAAGGGAATGCGCCAGCCCCAGCTGGCCAGCGCCGTCTCGCTTAGGGTGTTCTGCAGCACGATCAGCAGCAGAAGCGCGATCAACTGGCCCGAGATCAGGGTGACATACTGGAAACTGGACCAGAAGCCGCGCCGATGCGGCTCGGCCATTTCCGACAGATAGGTGGCGCTGGATCCGTATTCGCCGCCGACGCTGAGCCCCTGCAACAGCCGCGCGAACAGCAGCAGGGCCGGCGCGGCCAGACCGATGGTCGCATAGCCGGGCGTCAGGCCGATGATCAACGATCCGGTGCACATCAGCGTCACCGACAGGGTCAGCCCCGCCTTGCGCCCCTTGCGGTCGGCATAGACCCCCATAATCCAGGCCCCGATGGGCCGCATCAGGAAGCCGACCGCGAAGACGGCGGCGGCGCTCAGAAGCTGGGCGGTCGGGTCTTCGCTGGGGAAGAAGACCGGGGCGAAATACAGGGTGAAGGCCGCATAGGCGTACCAGTCGAACCATTCCACCAGATTGCCGGCCGATCCGCCGACGATATTTCGCAAACGTCGGGCGGGGGACATGGGGGCGGGAGGGGGAGCTTCGGCGGTCATCGACGCATCACACGCTCTGGAAGGGATAGAAGTCGGTCCCGAGTTTCAGAAGGGTCGTCAGTTCGTCCAGCGCCCCGCGCGTCTCGTTCAGCAGGGCCGGGTCGGCCAGATCGGCGGGACGCAGTTCCTCGCGATACCAACGCGCGGCCCAGGCCGACAGGCGCGCGTGCAGGGCGTCTGTCAGGCGCATGGCCGGATTGGTCGCCGCCAGTTCCGCCTCGGTCACCACGACCCGCAGACGCAGACAGGCCGGGCCCCCGCCGTTCCGCATCGACTGGCGCACATCGACGTAGCGCACCGTTCCGATCGGCCCGTTGGAGGCTGCGATCCGTTCGGCGACCGCGTGGCTGCGTGGATTGTCGCGCGTCTCGGTCGGGCAGACCAGGGTCAGGCGGTCCTCACCCGGAACCTGGATCAGCATGGAGTTGAACAGATAGGAACTGATCGCGTCGGCCAGCGGCAGGTCGGCGTCGGAGACCTCGATGAACTGGGGCTCGAACAGGCCGTCGGAGGCGCGGCGGATGGCGGCCTTGGTCGCGTCAGTGTCCTCGAACGCCAGTTCGTGGAAGAACAGGGTGTCCAGCGCCCCGACGCAGACCACGTCGTTGTGGAATGTGCCGCCCGCGATGGCGGCGCGGGATTGCTGGGCCAGAACCGGCCGCCCAGCCTCATGACGGCGGACGATGGCCTCTGAGGCTTCGCGCGTCTGGCGTGCGGGGAAGGGACCGTCCCACGGCTCGAACGCCTCGCGCCCCCAGACCAGCAGATTGACCCCGCGACCGCCATGTTCGGCGCACAGGCGGACGTGGTTGGCGGCGCCTTCGTCGGCCAGATGAGCGACGGCGGGCAGGGCGTCGTGGACGGCGAACCGGCGGGCGTCCGGGAACAGGGCGTCCAGCGCGCGTTTGGTCTGTTGAGGCTCCAGGCTGCGGTGCAGATTGGTGTGCAGGTTGGCGGGGGTGAAATGCACCCGGCCATCGGCGGCGTCGCTGGACGGCGTCACGGTCGCGGCGTTGGCGGCCCACATGGGCGAGGCCGAACAGGCGGCGGCGGCGAAGGACGGCGCGGTTCTCCACGCGCGCTCCAGCACCTGCGCATCTGTGCCGGTGAACCCCAGCGAGCGCAGGAAGGGGATGTCGGGCCGTTCGTGCGGCGGCAGGACGAACTGGGGCAGGCCCAGGTCCGCCAGCAGCTTCATCTTGTCCAGACCCTGCAACACCGCCGCGCGCGGGTTCGACGCCTCGCCCTTGTTCAGGCTGGAGGCCAGATTGCCGGGGCTGAGGCCCGCATAGGAATGCGTCGGACCGATCAGGCCGTCGGCGTTGGCTTCGACAGCGGTGTTCATCGCAGCCCCTTGATCTCGCCTTCGATATTGGCGACCGCGTCGGCCTCGAAGCTGGCGACCGGATAGGCGCAGTAGTCGGCGGCGTAATAGGCGCTGGGGCGGTGGTTGCCGCTGGCGCCCAGGCCGCCGAAGGGCATGTCGCCTGCGGCCCCCGTTGTCGGACGGTTGAAGTTGACCACGCCCGCGCGGATGCGGCGGATGAAATGGTCCCAGTTCTTCGGATCATCGCTGACCAGACCGGCGGACAGGCCGTAACGTGTGGCGTTGGCCGCCTGGATCGCAGCTTCGAAGGTCGCAACCCGCGTCACCGACAGGAAGGGCGCGAACATCTCCTCGTCCGGCACATCGACGCCCGTCACGTCGATGATGGCCGGTCTGACGAAGGAACCGGGCAGGTTTGCGACGGGGCCGGAGGCGCGGATGACCCTGGCGCCCATGTCGATCCGCTCCTGCAGGGCCTTCAACGCCGCCTCGGCCGCGCGGGCCGAGATCAGCGGCCCGGCGTAGGGCTCGGGATCGCTGTCCCACGGGCCGAAGACCAGACGGTCGGACAGGGCGGCGACGGCCTCGATGATCGCATCCCCCTGCGGTCCTTCCGGCACGATCAGGCGACGCGCGCACGAGCAACGCTGGCCGGTGGTGATGAAGGCGGACTGGACCGCGATGCCCGCCACGGCCTGTGCATCCGCCGTGTCCCACACGACAAGCGGATTGTTGCCGCCCAGCTCCAGCGCCAGGATGACGTGGGGATCGTCGGCGAACTTCCTGCGGAAATGCGCGCCCGCCGCGCCCGATCCGGTGAACATCAGGGCGTCGATCCCGGCGTCCAGCAGGGCCGCGCCCGTCTCACGCCCGCCTTGAACCACATTGACCACGCCGGTCGGCAGGTCGGCGGCGGCGAAGGCCTCGGCCATGACCTGTCCGACCAGTGGCGTCTCTTCCGAGGGTTTGAAGACCACGGTGTCGCCCGCCAGCAGGGCCGGAACGATATGGCCGTTCGGCAGATGGCCGGGGAAGTTGAACGGGCCAAGCACCGCCGCCACCCCGTGCGGACGGTGACGCAGGGTGGCGCGGCCGAAGGCGGTGTCGCTGGTGCGTTCGCCGGTGCGCTCGTCATAGGCGCGGATCGAGATGTCGACCTTGCCGATCATGGCGGCGGCTTCGGTCTTGGTCTCCCACAACGGTTTGCCGGTCTCGCGGCTGATGGCCTCGGCGATCTGGGGCGCGCGGTCCTTCAGTACGGCCTGATAGCGTTTGACCGCCTCGATCCGCTCGGCGCGAGGTGCGTCGGCCCAGGCAGGGAAGGCGGCGCGGGCGGCGTCAACGGCGGACTGGACCCGGGCCGGGCTGGCGGCCTCGCCCTCCCAGTTGGTCGCTTCGGTGGCGGGGTCGGTGGAGGTGAAACGGGTCATCGCACAAATACTCCGCTCATCCCGGCGAAAGCCGGGACCCAGGTCTTTCGCATCGTCGGCGTCTCGGATGAGCGTCGAATATTGATCTCACCCAGCCTTCGCCCAAAGCGCTGGGTCCCGGCTTTCGCCGGGATGAGCGGGAAGGGAGCCGTCACGATTTCACCCGCACAGTCTCTCCGGCGCGCACCTTCAGCGCGGCGGCGGTTTCGGCGGTCAGGCGCACGGTTTCGCCGTCGATGTCGGCCCTGGCGCGCACGGCGCGGAAGGCCGAGACGCTGTCGGTCGAGATCAGGGCGGGCAGTTCGGCCTCCACGCCGTCCGCGATTTCGACCGTCAGCCGCCGCGCGTCGCGGACGGTGCGGATATTGTCGCGCCCGCACGAGACGGTCGGTCCGGCATCGAAGATGTCCACCAGGCCGTTGGGCCGGAAGCCTTCGCTTTCCAACAGGGCCATCGCCGGCACCCCTTGCGGATGCACCTTGCCGATCACCGCCCGCGCCGGTTCGGGCAGCAGTTCGACATAGATCGGGTGGCGGGGCGCCAGGTCCAGGATGAACTGTTTGTCGGTCGATCCGGTCATCCGGTCGGCGTGGTCGAAGTCCATCGGGAAGAATTTGTGCGCCACATGGTCCCAGAAGGGGCAGGCGCCGTCGGGCGTGAAGACGCCGCGCAGTTCGGCCAGCACATTCTCGGCGAACAGTTCGGGCTGGGCGCCGATCAGCATATAGCGCGACTGGCTGAGCAGACGGCCCGCGCCGCCCTTCCGCCGATCCGCCTTCAGGAACAGCGATCCGACCTCGGTCCAGCCGGTGCATTCGTTGACCAGCACCAGGGTCTGGTGATCCAGCTTGACCCCCAGCGAGGGCGACTGGACGGTGTTGTTCACGACGCGGAACGAGAAGAAGGGCCGTTTCAGCCCCACGGTCGCCTTGACCGAGCCGACCCCGTCGATGTCGCCGGTGTCGCCGTCTTCCAGCATCAGGGTGTACCAGGCCTCCTGCGGCGTGACCTCGCCCCGGAAACTGGCCTGGCTCAGTTCCAGCCGGTCGGACAGGGCGTCGGGATCTTCGGGCAGGCTGGTGAAGCCGGGGCCGGACAGGATGGCCAACTCCAGCAGATGGTCGAGGTCGGCGGGGCCGGCGGGACGGACGACAAGCATTCTACAGGGTTTCCATCCGCAGGGATTTCAGTTTGGCCGCGTCGATCTCGCCTGAGGCGATCTTGCACAGGATCAGGGCGCTGAGCTGGGCGCGTTCGACGAAGCTGTCGGGCCAGGCGAATTCCTGATCCGAATGGATGTCGCCGCCCCGCACCCCCAGGGTGTCGATGTTGGGCAGGCCCGCGGCGTGCAGATTGTTGCCCTCGCACACCCCGCCTGACGGCTTCCAGGCGATGGGCTGGCCCAACAGGGCGCCGGCCTGTTTGACCGCTTCGAACAGGGCGGTCTGGGCGGCGTCCATCGGCTTGGGCGGGCGGGTGAAGCCGCCGTGCAGGTCCAGCGTCAGCCCCTCGAACGGCGGCGTGGCGGCGATGGCGCGGACGGCGGTGTCGATCCAGTCGGCGGCGGCCTTGTCCGGCACCCGCACGTTGAGGCGCACCACGGCGTTGTCAGCGACGACGTTCAGGGCGCCGCCGCCTGAAATCTTGGCGACATTGACGGTCACGCCCTCGCGCCGGCCGTTCAGCCCATGCAGGGCGGCGGCGATGATGGCGGCGCCGGCGACGGCGTTGCGGCCCTCGTCGAAGGCGCGACCGGCGTGGGCGGCGCGGCCGGTCACGATCAGATGATAGTTGCCGCTGCCCTTTCGCGCGCCCGCCAGGGTGCCGTCGGCCAGCGCCGGTTCATAGGTCAGGCCGACATGTCCCCGCGCGCCGAGTTCGGCCAGCAGGGGCGCCGAGGCGGGGGAGCCGATTTCTTCGTCGGGGCTCAGCAGCACGGTCCAGCCGACGCCGTGGCGGTCGGGGTGGGTTTCGAACGCCTCCAGCGCCGCCAGAAGCACGCTGATCCCGCCCTTCATGTCCGCCACGCCTGGTCCGTTGAGGGCGCCGTCCGCGCGGGTGGTGACGGTCTGGAACCGGCTGTCGGCGGGGAAGACGGTGTCGTAATGGCCGGTCAGCACGATCTGGATCGGCGCATCGGGCCGGGCGGTGATCTTAAGCGCGTCGGCATGGGCCTCGGTCCGCACCCGGCCGTCGTCGGCGACGTTGGTCGAGCCTTGGGTCGGGATGCGCTGCACCATGGCGGGCAGGCGGCGGGCCTCGGCCTCCAGCACATCCAGCACGGCGTTCAATCCGGCCGCGTTGCGGCTGCCGGAGTTGATGTTCGCCCAGTCGATGGTGCGCTCGATGATGGCCTCGCGTCGCGCCGCGACGTGATCGAGGACGGCCTGGTCGAAGGTCAGAATCCGCATCGGCCGGACCCTAGACGGAGCGGCGACAAAGGTGAAGGACGGGTCTGTAAGTGAGCGCCGATCATCGCTAGTTTCCGACCGAACAAGGGGTCCCTCTCATGAACCGTTCGACCATCGCCCTGTGGCTGCGGGCCATGAACCCGCTGAAGGCGCCGCGCGGCATGGCCGAGGCGCAGCGGTCGGCGCGGTCCATGGTGTTCGGCTTGGCCATCGCCCTGGTCGTCGGCCTGATCCCGACCTGGTGGATGTTCACCTCGGGCTGGTTCGAGACGGCCATGAGCAGCGAATACGCCAAGATGGGCCTATCGGCCGATCAGGTCGCCATGCAGCGCGAGATGATGAAGGCGATCTTTCCCTTCGCCATGGTTTCGGGCGCGGTCTTCACCGTCCTGCTCTACGGCGTGCTGGGCGTGGTTCAATGGCGGGCGATGACGCGCGCCATCCCGATCATCATGCTGGCCCTGATCACCTACAGCCTGGTGGCCAATATGGGGATGCGGCTGGTGGGCACGATGCCGACGCCCGACCTGCCGCTGTGGATCACCCTGACGACCTGGCCGGCGGCGGCGATCTCGGCCGTCATCTATGTGGCGTCGCTGCAGGGCGCGATGATGCTGCACCGCCTGAGGGGCGAACCGTGATGGCCGTGGTCCTGTATCACAATCCCAAATGCTCGACTTCGCGCAACGCCCTGGCCCTGCTGCGGGATCGGGGGATAGAGCCGACGGTGGTCGAATATCTGAAGACCGGCTGGGACCGCGCGACGCTGGAGCGGCTGGCGTCTCGAACCGGCGGCGGCATGGCGGGGCTGATGCGCCGCAAGGAGGCCGAGGCCAAGGCGCTCTTGGACGTCGGCGCCGATGACGAGGCGCTGCTGGCCGCCGCCCTGGCCCAGCCGATCCTGATCGAACGCCCCATCGTCGAGACCGACAAGGGCGCCGTCGTCGGTCGCCCGCTGGAGCGGGTGCTGGAAGTTTTCTAGCGGGTTCCTCTTCTTCTTCCGCTCATCCCGGCGAAAAGCGGGATGAGCGGAACAGGGGCATCCCGGTCTAGCGGTTGCGGCCGCCGCGGTTGGGGCGACGGTCGCCGGCCTCGCGGCTTTCGTGACGCCAGCGGATCGACAGGCTGGTCTGGCCCTGGCCGCCGAACTGCGAAGCGATGGCGACGTTGCGGCGGGGCTGCCACTCCACCTTCACCGCCGCGCCGTTCTGACCGCCGCCGATGACCTCCAGATAGACGTCGTCGGTGATATAGCGACCGCCGGCCACCGTGACCGCCGAGGCGTCGCCGCCGAACGACAGCCGGTCCAGGCCCGCCAGTTCGCGCAGATTGCCGATCACGTCGAACCCGCCGCCGCCGGCCAGGGCCGCGACCCCGGCCGCCAGCTGCGCCGCTTCGAAGGCCGACAGCTGCGACGCCGACCGTCCGAACAGCACCTGCGACAGGATTTCGTCCTGGGGCAGGGAGGGGGTCGACGTCAGGGCGATCTTCGGCTCGGCCGCCGTGCCGGTGACGTTGATGGTGGCGGTCAGAGCCGCGTCTTCTCGCGTCGCCGAAAGGTTCAGGCGGATCTGCTTGGGATCGGTCGACAGGGTGACCCGGCCCGTGTCGTCGAACACGAACCGCTTGCCCGCGAACTCATAGTCGCCGCGCACCACATTGGCCGAACCCGCCAGCTGCGGATTGGCGATGGTGCCGCGCACCCGGGCGTTGACGTCCAGGATCACGTTAAGACCGCGACCGTTGACCCGCACCTTGCCGCCCGAGGATCGTAGGCTGATGTCCATGCCGATCTGCGGGCCGCGCGCCTTCTGCTCGCTTTCGAGCGGATCGCCGCCGGGGCGATTGATCTCGACCACGTCCATGGAGACGATGCCGGTCGATCCGGGCAGTTCGGGTTCGATCTTGGCTTCGTCGACCACGATCTGCCCGCCCAGCTGGATATTGCCGTCGGCGCCGCGAACGATGGTGATCGGGCCCGACGCCCGCGCCTCGGCGATGTCGTTGTCGATGACCCGGAACCGGTTCAACATCAGCTGGGCGTTGGAGCCCGAACCCTGGCGCAGACCCACGCGGCCCTGGCCGGACACGGTCCCGCCCTTGCCGTCGTTGGCGGTGAAGGTCTCGATCTGGGCGGCCGTGTCGTCGAACCGCGTCCGCAGGGTCAGGTCGCTCAGCACCAGGCCCACCGCCTTCTCACGATAATTGCCCTGGCTCAGGTCGAACCGGCCATTCAGGCGCGGGGCGTTCAGCGTGCCGCCGATGGTCGCCTGACCCGCCACCTGGCCCGCCAGGCTGCGCTCGCCGCCCAGGAACAGGTCCCAGATCGGCTGGATCTGGCCGTTGATGGACACGCGGCCCGATATTTCGCGGGTACGCGCGATGGCCAGCCGCAGCGGCGCCGCCGAGGCTTCGACCGGCAGGACCACATCGGCCGAGGCCTGAACCGCCCCTTCGTCCACCGCCGTCGCCTTGATGCTTAGGCGGTCGCCGGCCAGGGTCGCATCTACCCGGCCGTTCACGGCCAGACCCCGCGGCGCATCGATGCTGCGTACGTTCTGAAGATCGACATTGGCGGTGCCCGACAGGTCGCCGCCCGCGCCGCGCATGGCCACCTGGCCGGTCACGCTGCCGCGAAGCTCCGGCGAGATGGAGCCCAGGTCCACGCGCGTCAGGTCGGCCTGCACCGCCACGGTGCGCGCATCCTGCCTCAGATCGGCCAGCAGCACGCCGCCGCCGACGCCCAGGTCCAGATGCGCCGTCCGGTTCGCCCCGTTCAGGGTGATCGAGGCGGGGCTGCGGGTGGTGAAGGCCACCTCGCGCACCCGACCGCCGCCGCGCAGCGTCAGGCCGTGCGTCGTGTTCTGGCGCGAATAGACGCCCGTGCCGTTGAACTGGGCCGGGGTCGGTCCGCCGACGTCCAGCGCCAGGGTGAAGGGCAGGTTGTTCAGCGTGCCGCGCCCTTTCAGGTCCAGGGTGCGGACGATCCAGCTCTGGCCCGCCAGCCGCACATTGCGGCCGCTGACGTCCAGGATGGCGCTGTCCGATCCGCCGCCGTCCGTCAGCCGCACGCGGCCATTGGCCTCGCCCGAGGCCAGGAAGGCCCCGGCCCGCGCCGTGAAGGTCAGGTCGGCGCTGGACGGGATGTTGTTCGACAGGGCGACGGCGCCCTTGGCCGTCACCCCGCCCGCATCGACGTCCAGATCGCTGAGGCGAATCCGCTTGCCGCCCAGGAAGAAGTTGCCCGAGGCGCGGGCCGGTCCGTAGTTCGAGCCGCTGACCACGGCGATGCGCCCGTCCGACGCATCCGCGCCCTTGCGGAAGCTCAGGGTCATGTCGGCGTTGTTCAGCGTCAGGGCGCCGGCCGTGACCTGCTGGAAGCCGGCGGTCAGATCGACGCGCGGCTGGGAAAGGGTGCCGGTCAGGGCGCCGCGTCCGTTCATGTCGCCGCCGATCTCGACCGGCCCGGCCGCGAACGGTCCGCGCGCGTTCCAGTCCAGCGCCAGCCGCAGCCGGCCCGCCGTCTCGATCAGACCCTTGGCGCCGGCCCGTCCGGCCGCGCCGGTCAGTTCGCCGCGCTCGACCTCGATCCGGCCCCCGTTCAGCCGCCCGGCCAGTTGCAGGCGGGGCGTCTTGCCCAGCAGCCGGTCCAGCTCTTCCATGCCGATGGTCAGGTTGCGGCCGCGTCCGTCGAAGTTCAGCACCCACGGTGCGCCGGCCCGCGCCGACGAGGCCCGGATCGGCCCGCCAAAGGCGCCGCGCGCGTCGGGCAGCACGCGCCTGGCGTCCGTCAGCTGCGCCTCTCCACGGAAGCTCATTCCGCCCAGCAGATTGCGCGAGCCGGAGCCGTTCAGCGTCAGCCCCTGGCCCTGCAGATCGACCGTCTTCAGCAGGATAGCGCCGTCCTTCATCCGCGCCGCCTGCATCTGCACGCGGGGCGATGCCCCCAGCAGGCCGCCGATGATGCCTTCGCCCGATCCGCCGTTGGCGCGGATGTCGCCGTCCAGGTCCATCCGGCCGTTCTTGACAACCAGGTTCAGCGGCCCGGCGATCCGGGTGGCGCGATAGCTGGCCACATTGGCGTTCAGCAGGGTCACGGCGCCGTTCAGGCTCCAGTTCTGGGCGTCGCCCTTGAACAGGCCGGTATAGGCGGCCGGCCCGGCGACGTCGGACCCGACCAGTCGGCTCAGCGACGCGGTCTGGATGTCCAGCTTGATCCCATCCGGCGAACTGCGGTCGGAGTTGCGGATCAGGCCGCGCGCCTCGGACTGGACGTTGTTGGAAATCAGCTTCCAGGCCACGCCCTGGCCCGTCTTGTCCGGCGTGGGGACCATGGCGAAGCCGAAGCGGGCGGTGCGCCCGACCTTGGTCACGAAGGGCGCCAGCAGGTCCGATCCGCTGAAGTCGGCGAAGCCTGAGACACGCGATCCCTTGTCGCCGAAATGCCCCTGGACGATCAGGGGAACGAACCGGCCCGTCTGGACGCGGGCGTTGACCACGTCTGCGTTCAGCACGGCCGTCGCCGAGAAGGGCTGGTCGGGCGAATAGCCCAGCGCCCCGGCCAGCGGCCCGCCCTGGGCCTCGTTGGCGCGCAGGTTCAGTCGCGTGTCCTCAAGCTTGCCGCCGAAACTGGCCGCCAGACGCAGGAAGTCGCCGGGCCGGTTCAGGCTGTCGGCGTTCACCGTCGCGCTCTTGGCGCCGTTGCGCGGCAGGCTGGCGTCGCCCGACAGGCTCCAGCGGCCGTATTCCTTGGAGAAGCCTTCCATCAGTTCGACGTTGGCGGCGAACTTGTCGATGCGGACCGAGATCGGCTGCGGGCCGGACGGCTCATTGGTCGGCGGCTCGACCACCGGGCGACGCAGCACGCGGATCGTCTCGGCCTTGATGTCGTTGGCGTGGAAGCTGCGGTTCAGCAGAGCCAGATATGACCAGTCCATGCTGAGGTTGTTCGCCTCCAGCCAGACGCCCTGGCTGTCCGCCAAAGTGATGCGGTCGATCGTGAAGTCGCTGAGCAGATCGCCCTTCAGCCCATAGACCTTCAGCCGGCCATAGCGGCTGATCTTCAGGTCCTGGATTCGCTCCAGCACCAGCTGCCGCCCGCCTTCAGAGGCGATGTAGAACCGCCCCGCCACCAAGGCCGCCGCGACCAGCACCAGAAGGCCGGCGAGAATCGCGCCTGCGATCAGGGCGATGCGCCGGATCAGGCCGCGCTTGCGCGCCCGTTTGGCCGGCGTCGGCTTTGCGGGCGTGGTTTCTTCCTGCCCGGTTGCGGGCTGGGTGTCGGAGCCGTTCTCGGGCGGTGTGTCGGTCAAAACGCCTGCCCGATGCTGATGTAGATCTGGAAGTTGGAATCGCCTTCACGCTTGTTCAGCGGCATGGCGACATCGGCGCGGATCGGGCCGAACGGCAGCATGTATCGCACGCCGACGCCCGCGCCATAGCGCATGTTCGTCAGGTTCGGCGTCTCCTGGAAGCCGATGGAGCCGGCGTCCACGAAGGCCACGGCCTGGAAGCTCTTGCCGATCGACTGGCGCGCCTCCAGCGAGGTCTCGAACAGCGACACGCCCCCGCGCGGCGTGCCGTCGGGCAGTTGCGGATTGACGCCCTGATAGGAGTAGCCGCGCACCGACCCGCCGCCGCCGGAATAGAACAGGCGGTCTGACGGCACGCTCAATTCGCTGCCGCCGACGATGGAGCCGATCCGCACCCGGCCGGCCAGAATGGTTCGGTCCCCGGCGACCGGCACATAGGCGGTGCCTTGCGTCTCGGTGCGCAGGAACAGGACATTGCTGTCGCCCGTCACCGCCGTCGGCTGGACCGCCAGATTGACGCGCCAGCCCTTGGTCGGGTTCAGCGGGTCGTTGGAATGGTCGATATAGGCGCTGGTGCGCGCCGTGATGATCGCCAGGTCCCGGTCGAACGTCACCCGCTGCGGCGGCAGGGTGGTGTAGTCGTAGCGCGTCTCGCTGTAGCGTCCCGCGTCCAGGCCGATGCCGTAGTTGAAATAGGACGTCTTGCCGATCCGCTGCTGCAGGTCGGCGTACAGCACCAGGGCGGTCCGCAGATAGGCGTCGGTGTCTTCGTTGACCACGGCGGCGCCCAGCTTCAGCGTCCGACCCGGCCGACGCCAGTGGGGCAGGGACAGGTCGGCGCCGATGCGGCTGTCGATATCGGCCAGTCGTGCTTCCAGCCGCAAGGTGTCGGCCCGGCCAAAGCGGTTGTAGCGGGTCTGGATCACGTCCACGCCCGCCCCTTCGGCTGTCGACCAGGTGGCGCCGGCTTCCAGGACGCGGCGCGGCCGGTCCTGCAGGCTGACGATCACGGGCCTCAGGCCCTCGGCCGTGGTCTGGTCCAAAGGCGACAGGGACACGCCGATGCCGTCATAGACGCCGGTGTCCAGAAGACGCCGCTCCAGTTCCGCGACCTGATCGGGATCGTAGCGGTCGCCTTCCTTCCAGGGCGCCAGGCCGGCGACCCATTCGGGATTGGTCCGGCCTCGGCCCAGGACCCGCACGCCGTCCAGCCGAACCAGACCGCCCGAAGCAATCCGGTATTCCGGCGCGACGGTATAGGCGGCGTGATCCACCACCACGCGACGCGGATCGGCCTTGGCGTCGGCGTAGCCGTCGCGCACCAGGGCCGCGACCAGCCGCCCTTCGCCCGAGATCACATCCACCGCACGGCCCGGCTCACCCGCCTTCAGCCCGATGGCGTCGCGACCCTTGGCCTGGGCCTCGGTCTCCGGCGCGGGATTGGTCCAGGTCACCGTGGGATCGGTCAGCAGGAAGCGACGGCCGGGCTGGACCGAAACGATGGCCACCGGGTTGTCGTCGCCCTCGACCATATCCTCGACCGTGGGCTGGTAATAGCCTTCCGAGCGGAGCAGGGCGGTGGCCGAGGCGACCGCGCTTTCGGCGCGTCTGCGGGCCTCGAACCGGCTTTCCGGCGCGCCGTCGACCTCGCCTACGGCGCGTTCCAGGGCGCGGCGCAGGTCGGCGTCCATGTCGCCGCGAATCTGGGCGCGAGGGTCGGCGGCGGCGTGCGCGCAGCCCGAAAAGGCCGCGAGCGCCGCGACCAGCAGGGAAGGCCTGAACGTCAAACTCGATCTTTCGTCAAAGCGCGGCGCGTCGAACCCCGGTTCTCTCAGTAGAACAGGGTTTCGCTTTCGGGTTGGACCGACTGTTCCGACGACCGTTCCTCGGGCGGCAGTCTGTCGCTGGGCGTCGGCGTCGGCGTGGGGTCGCGCACTTCCGGCGCGGGGGCGGGCGGTGGTTCGACCGGCGGAGGCGTTTCCTGCTCGACCTTGACAGGTTCGCGGTCGTCGTCCGACCGCGACGGGCGATCATCGCAAGCCGACAGGGCGAGCGCAGCCAGGGCGGCGGCGGCCAGTATGATGTTGGAACGTCTCATTGAATTCCCCGGGTCTTCGCCCTTGCAACGCTCGGCGCGCGCTGGCGTTCCCTTAGCGCCGAAAACGTATTGGGTCATCGGCCTGCTCAGAACCTTGGGCCGATCCCTCAGCAGACCACAGGGCGACAGCCTCCTCCAGACGCAGGGCTGAACTATGACCGGGCTTGTGTTCGCCGCCGTCGAAGCGCGGCGCCGGACCGGGCAGGCCGTGGTCGAACGCGCCCCTTGCGCGATTGTGCGGATGATTCGGGGCCTCGGCCAGGCTCAGGACCGGGGTGACGCAGGCCTCCGTGCCCTCGAAATGGTTCGCCCAGTCGTCGCGGTCGCGCCGGGCGAACAGATCGGCGAAACGGGCGTGCATCGCGGGCCAGCCGGCCATGTCGTATTGCGGCGCCGCCTCGGGCGGAATCTCCAACCCCTTCAGCAAGGCGGCGTAGAATCGCGGCTCCAGCGCCGCCACGGCCACGAAGCCGCCGTCCCGACAGGCATAGCAGCGATAGAAGGGCGCCCCGCCGTCCAGCAGGTTCGCGCCCCGCCGGTCGCTCCACATCCCCTGTCCGCGAAACGCCTGGAAAATGCCGCCCAGCAGGGCCGCGCCATCGGTCATGGCCGCATCGACCACGCGGCCTCGGCCCGTCGTCCGGGCCTCGATCAGGGCCGCCAGCACGCCGACGACCAGCATCATCGCCCCGCCGCCATAGTCGCCGACCAGGTTCAGCGGCGGCGTGGGCGGCCGATCCGCATCGCCCATGGCGTGCAGCACGCCCGACAAGCCGATGTAGTTGAGGTCGTGGCCCACCGCCTGCGCCAGCGGCCCCGTCTGGCCCCACCCCGTGACGCGGCCGACCACCAGGGCGGGATTTCGCGCCTGCAGGACATCCGGCCCGAACCCCAGCCGCTCCATCACGCCGGGGCGATACCCCTCGATCACCGCGTCCGCCCCGCCGATCAGCGTCAGGACGCGCGCCTGGTCGGCCGGATTCTTCAGATCCACCGGCACGGCGGCGCGCCCGCGATGCAGCACCGACCCGCCCACCTGATCGAACACGGCGGGCGCCGCTGATTCGCTGCGGGTCAGCCTGAGGACCTCGGCGCCCATGTCGGCCAGCATCATGCCGGCGAAGGTCACCGGCCCCAGGCCGTCGAATTCGATGATGCGGAGGCCATGAAGCGGTTGCATTCGACATGAGTAGCAGACCCGGTCTTGACCGGAAGGCCGGATTGCAACAGAAGGCGCGCTTCGACGGTTCGGGCGACGCTCGGACGTCGCACGGTGCGTCCTTAGCTCAGTTGGTTAGAGCATCTGACTTTTAATCAGAGGGTCCTCGGTTCGAGCCCGAGAGGACGTACCATTTAAGCGCTTGTTATTGTTGCGCTTTTCCAAATTCTCAACCAGAACAGATGTGAACATATGTGACTTCGGGCAAGTCACACGTGTGACTTGGGGTTTTATGTTCTCCTTGCGTTCACTGTTCCCGCGCGGCTAAACCCCGCGCCTGTCGGTGGCGCGACCGAGGGCAGGGCGATGCCGATCACTGGACCAGAGGCGGATCGACGCTGGACGGCGCGAACCATCGTGGCGGACGGCAAGCTCAGCGCCACGCTGACCTGCCGCTGCGGGGCGCGTCCGTTCGACATGTGGACGATCCATCACCGCCAGCGCGACGACGATCTTGAACACATCCCGTTCCGCTGCACACGGTGCAAGACCAGGGCCTCGGCCCTGGTCATCCAGCGCTGGAACGTCGGCCGGTTCGAACATGCGGCGACCATCACCTACATCAGTTGGGAAGACAAACACGCGCCGGGTCGCCGCCGCCCCGACGGTTCGTCCAGCGCCTTTTCGAACGTCGGCTAGCGCACCGAACTGGATCGCCTCAACCGCCCGGACACGCCTCGCCCGTGTGGAACTGGATCAGGCGGCTGAGCTGGTCGAACAGGTCACCCCGGCTCTTGGCCAGACGGCGGATGCCGGCGCGCCAGTCGGCGGGGATCATGGCGCCGCCATCGGTCGGCAGGCCGGGCGTGGCGGCGGGACAGCGCAGCAGCTCGGCCGGCG